>JAGQUY010000202.1 GCA_020438245.1 Bacteroidota bacterium | reverse complement strand
CGTCATCCCCAAATCCTATCCTGATTTCCTGCAGGCTGATCATCATATCCGGAACGGGATAATCGTATCGCTCCTTCTCTTTCAGCATCGCCAGCAGATGATCCGATGCCGAATCGGGACTTAAACCTCCCCTTCGCGTTAACAGAAGATCCGCTTCCCTCATACGGCCTCTGAGCATCATTGATTTCATTTCGCTTTTCCGTTCCCGATTCGTGGTATCGTACGCAGCAAGCAGCTGGTCTAGCTTTTCGATCTGTTTTGAAAGATCCTCCCCTTCCGTCAGTGCATTCTTGAGTAAGAATCGTTCATAGGGATTCAAATCCTGTTTTTCCTTCAGTTCGATTACCGTCTTGAGAAGCTCTTCCTGATCTTTGAGAAGGCGGTCCTTTGTTTTTTCAACGCGCGCCATATCTTGGGAAGACTTGGCCAGGAATTGTTCGATGGCCAAGATCGAGGAATCCGCGAAGACAGACTCCTGTGCGGCTAACCCGGAATTGAACAACCATACAGCAAGCAACCAGACTGTTTTCATCAAAGCAGACCGTATTTCTCCAATTTGTAATAGAACGCGCTGGTTTTCACTCCCAACTGTCGAGCCGCTTCGGAACGCCCCCCCTTTGCTTTTTTTTTTTCTTTCTCGATAAGCGTCTTTTCAATCTTCTCCAAATATCCATCCAGACCGCGCTCGTCAAGGTCTGCCAGATTGACATCGATTTCACGCGGTCCCTTCTGCAGGATTGCAAAATCGGCTGCCGTCAATCTTGAATCGCGCGATAAGGCCACGGCGCGCTCAATCACATTTTCCAGTTCCCGTACGTTGCCGGGCCAGTGATAATTTTCCAATATCCCGTAAATGGCCGGATCAACCTCAACCCGCTTACCGAGTTCTTTTCGAAATCGGACAATAAAAAACTCGGCGATCAAGGATATATCTTCAGTTCGTTCTCGCAACGAGGGAAGGTGAATGGGAATGACGTGCAGTCGATAGTACAAGTCTTCACGAAAATTACCCTTCCTGACTTCCTCCTGGAGATTGCGATTCGTTGCTGCAATGATCCGCGTATCCACTCTCAGGGTGACTTCACCTCCTACCCTCTCGAACTCCTGTTCCTGCAGTACGCGCAATAGTTTGACCTGAACATTGGGTGATATATCCCCGATTTCATCAAGAAATAAGGTTCCCGTATCGGCAAGCTCAAAGCGACCCTTCTTTGCACGGATGGCNNCCTGTGAAGGCTCCTTTTTCGTGCCCGAACAACTCACTTTCCAACAGTGTCTCACTCAACGCCGCGCAGTTGACCTTGATGAAGGGTCGGTCTTTTCGTGCACTATTGTAGTGTATGGCTCTCGCAACAAGCTCTTTACCGGTTCCGCTTTCCCCGGAAACAACCACCGAACTCGATGTTTCCGCGCTTCGCTGAATCAAGTCAAAAACCACCGTCATGGCCGGGGAATTGCCGATAATTTCATCAAAATTGAATTGGTCGCGAATCGTCTCCCGCAAGTAACGGTTTTCTTCATCAATGCGTTCAAACTGTTTTCGCTCCCGCGCCAATCGGACGATTTTTTCAACCTTTATGAGAAATTCATCCACAGAAAACGGCTTTGTGACAAAATCGGCCGCTCCATTCTTCATGGCGCTCACAGCAATGTCCACAGTACCGTATGCAGTGATCAGAATGACTTCCGTTTGCGGTGAGATCTTTTTGACCTCATTCAGCACAGTCATTCCGTCAATCGGGTTCATTTTGTAATCGGTGATAACAAGATCTGGCAGGTGTTTGCGGAAGTATTTCAATCCCTCCTCCGGGTTTGAAAAACCTTCCACGCGATAGTCGTTCNNTGAGAGCCTCAACCATACCCTCCCGGATGGTTGAATTGTCCTCAATGATCAGAACTGTGCTGGATTGCTCCGGCATCTGTTATAATTTTCCCTCTTGAAACCGGCGGTAAGTATCTTTGTTTTTTGGATCAAGTTCGGCTAGTCGATCGAAGACCGACCTGTCCTTGGCGTTAGCGAGGAATTTACATAAATCAAGGTACCGCACTTGCAGGAAACGTTCGGTGTGGTAGGCCGTTTCCGTCTTTGAAAGAAGCTCGGGCAGCATGTCCACGACTTTACGAGTGAGATCCTCTGCTTTTCCCGGCAGCCCCTGTTCAAATTGATACTCCGCCTCAAAAAAACGATCCCGCATAAGGCGATAGTCCAAATATCGGGGATCGAGAAACGCATCCGCCTTGAGTTGCCGGTCATCCCAGCCTTTTACATTGTAACTGAACAACGATTTAGCCTGGATGGCAATACTCTTGGCTTCTTGAAAATAACTTGTTCCCAGCAGACGGCCGACCGAATCAAGTTCATCCCCTAGCATGAGATAAATATAGAAGTC
>JAGQUY010000201.1 GCA_020438245.1 Bacteroidota bacterium | reverse complement strand
AACATGCTGGACGAAGGAACCAAGGAAAGGTCCTCTCTGGAGATCGATGAACAGTTGTCCCTTCTTGGAGCAACGCTAAACTCCGGTTCGGACTTGGACGTTTCAAGCGTGTTCATGTCGGCACTCAAGGCTAATCTGGATGCGTCCCTGGATATTTATGCGGATGTTATTCTCCATCCGGCCTTCCCCGAAGCAGATTTCGCGAGGCTTCAAAAGCAGGTATTGGTCGGAATTCAGCAGGAAAAAGCCAACCCGATACAAATGGCGTTGCGCGTCTATCCAAGGTACCTGTATGGCAAAGAACACGCGTATGGGCTCCCGCTTACGGGATCAGGGTATGAGACAACAGTTTCCAAATTAACTCGGGATGATCTGGTCAAATTTCACCAAACATGGTTCAAACCCAACAATGCCACCTTGATTGTGGTAGGGGATATTTCGCTCAAGGATGTAACTGCCAAATTTGAAAAGCTATTCAAGGATTGGAAGAGGGGTGAGACGCCCAAGAAGAACATCAGCACGGTCAATCTGCCCGCCAAACCGGTCGTGTACCTGATGGACAAGCCGGGTGCTCAACAATCCATCATATTTGCGGGACATGTTACGTTGCCGTACGCCAATCCGGATGAAACGGCCGTAGAAACCATGAATAATATTTTGGGTGGGGACTTTGTCTCGCGTATCAATATGAATTTGCGTGAAGACAAGCATTGGGCCTACGGCGCTTTCAGCTTTATGATCGGCGCACGAGGGCAACGGCCATTCATCGGTTATGCACCGGTTCAATCCGACAAGACGAAAGAGTCGATGGTGGAACTTTCAAAAGAACTCAACGAATACATCGGGACCAGACCTGCTTCTGAGGAAGAGTTTGATCGAACTCAAAGAAATCAGATTCTCGGACTTCCTGGAAGCTGGGAAACAATGAATGCGGTAGGCCGATCGGTATATAATATTGTCCGGTACGGCCTTTCGGATGATTATTATGCAACGTACGCACAAAGGGTGAAGGCGCTTAAACTTGCGGATATCCGGTCGGCAGCCAAGAAGGTTATTAAACCGGCGAATCTGACCTGGCTTGTTGTTGGTGATCGGGCCAAAATTGAAGCCGGAATCCGAGAACTCGGTTACGGTGAGATAAGGATTATTGATACGGACGGTAACCTAGTTCAATAGAAGAACAGAAACGAATTTTGAAAGGCTGTTCCGTCGGAGCAGCCTTTTTTTTTATTTTGCCATCTTTTCCAAATGGATACAGAAGGGATGGAGTGTTTTCAAACTGCGGATGAGAGAGGGTTTGAATGATCGGGATGTTGCTTGCGAGTCGGGAATGGAGCGGACTAAAACAAAATGCTTGAGCTTCAGCCAATCTGCGTACAGATGATCGGCTGGAAATCCTCTGGGGACTCGTGCAAGCTTGTCAAAGGGTTCAAGGTGGTATTTCTTCACAAGGGGTTTGATCCGTTTTTGCAGTTCGTCCCCGTTATCAAGAATATATTTTCTGATTTTCTGAAGATTTTCTACAGAGGGCATATACCATCCGCCGGCTATCATGGTCTGTCCAGGCTCAAGGTGGATGTAATACCCGGGTTTGACGGCTTTTCGACCTCCAGGCGCCAGAAAAGCCGATAGATGCGCTTTGTAGGGGGATTTGTCCTTGGAAAAACGTACGTCACGGTAAATTCTGAACATGCAGTCTCTTGGCTTGAGGTCAAGAAAATCGGGATGCAGATCAACCATGCTATGTAGGAGTTCATCGACTAGCAGTTCAAATTCACCGAGAATTTCGTCAAATTGGGGCTTGCGGCGCTGGAACCAATCCCGTTTGTTGTTTTTCTTCAGTGCTTTCAGAAATTGAAAGGCCTTGTAAATATCCACGTGTTCTTCCTTCTGTTGGCTTGAAAACCCGGATCAACCGAGACGTGATCGTTTTGTCATATATTCGAGCAGCGCTGTATCAAATGGGGTTTCGGTATCCAAACGAACGTAATCGATTCCGTTCTCCAGACACTGCCTGCGATAAGTATCTAGAAATCCGACAAATTCTTTGTGATAGTCCTTTCGAATATGCCACGGCTGTGTCGAGATTCGCTCCTTCGTTTCTATGTCTTCGAAGATGACGTCTCCGGAGTAGAGGAGATCCTTCTCCCTTGGATCAATCACGTGGAATACGATCACCTCGTGTTTCAAGTGCCGGAAATGCTTGAGGCCATTCATCACAGTCACAGGGTCGTCAAAAAGATCGGTGATTAATATGATCAGACCCCGGCGACGTATACGTTCCGCGATCTGATGCAGCACAGGTGCAATTTTTGTCTCATGGTGACTGTTGATTTGCTGGAGAGTCAGTTGGAGGGTCTTTAAATAACCCCGTGTTGCCTTGGGCGGAAGGTATTTGTGAATTTCGTTGTCAAACAATACCAATCCGGCTGCATCTTTCTGATGAATCATCAAGTATGCGAGGGACGCGGCAAGGTAGCACCCATATTCCAACTTGGTAACATCACCCGAACCGAACATCATGGATCCGCTCGTGTCGAGTAAAAGGTAGGCTTTTAAATTGGTTTCCTCTTCAAATCGTTTCACGTAATAGCGGGAAGTTCGGCCGTATACTTTCCAATCGATGCTCCTGATTTCATCGCCGGGAATATAAGGCCGATGTTCGGCGAACTCCACGCTGAAGCCATGGTACGGGCTTCGATGCAGACCGGTAATGAAGCCTTCGACAACCAACCGTGCTTTTATTTCGAGGTTTGCCAGACGGGCGACGACGTCGGGACGTAAAAAAGATTTGGTTTCGCCTGAAATGGACTTACTCAAAGGCTAGCGGTACTTGATATCCTGGCCTTCAGCCAACATTTGCGACCAGGTAATATATTTTTGAATACGATAGATGAGCCGGTACGCAGCCGTCTTGAAACTTGGAATGACGGTCAACTGTAGTTCACTTCTCACCAACTCAGCCTGATCTTTGAACTCGGGCACGGCAACCTGTTTGAAATAATTTCTGTAGTTCAGATTGTTCTCAACAAAGTCACCGTTCTTGTAGTTGTAGATGTCTTTCCATGTCGCCACGGCGCCGAGGCTGAAATAGGTCTTAATGGAAGTAATGATTTCATCGATGCCGTTTCCATCGAGATCGATAACCTCTGCAAACGCTCCGAATTCTGCAATTCTGTATTTGGTTCCGTCATGAAATACCAAAGCGGTGCTGTTCTTTCCCCATTCATTTCCGAATTCGAAGAATCTAAGAAATACGTCAAATCCTCCCCGATTGTCGATATTCACCACCTGAATATCCGAGTTGTGAAAAGAATTTTCGGTGAATGTCTTGGAGGCTACCAACCGCAGGCGTCCCATGTCCCGCTCAAACACACGCAGTTCACATCGCTCCCGGTCTGTTTGGTATGGACGAGGCAGGGTAACAAGAATCATCTCGTTGGTACCGTCTCCATTGACATCGATATCATACGCCCTGGATTCACCCACATAGTAGACACTGGGATGTGGAATCTGGCTGGAATCGATGGTACCCATTTTCAGCAGATTCTGCTGAGTGTACATTTTGAAAACATGGCGGTACGATGATACGATCTGGTCGTAAATGGCCGGCGTCGATACGATTCCTGAAATTTCGACGAAGGACGTGTACTGATCTCCCATAAACTGGGATGGAAAATAGGTCAGAAGGGCATGGTCTGAGGACGGCTGCTGACCGGTGAGATGTGCGTACGACTGTTGTACAATACGGGGGCGTATCTGGCAGCCCGTCACCTGATCGGCCGATTCTATCATCTGCATATCCGGAAGCTGATTGTCGACATACGGGTGGAGATCGGCAAAGTGATTCAAGGCGTAATCGTCGGGAAGAATTACGTAGTTGGGTGAGGATTCTTTAAGTGCTTTCACGGAAATGGTGGATTCAGAACGTGGATCGGTCAGATCGATACCCGTTGAGTACTCCTTGATCCGCCAGTCAGACGGGATGTCGACGGAGAAGCCGTACTTTATGTTCTGGTATTTTGTCCAATTCAGGGGAGGCTCTTCGGTTTGCACGACCGATATAGGATTGCATACCATTACATTGAACACGGTCACTACAGAAGTTGTGGCGATGAGCTTCAGCATTTGTCGAAAAGCATCGGTTGGTCGCATGTCAAAGCCCCCCTTTCGGGAGCGTTACATGATTGGATCGACTCAGCGCAATTTTGAGAGGCAGTCCAGTAAGGCGTCGTCAGAACCTGTGG
Organism: Bacteroidota bacterium; assembly: GCA_020438245.1. Taxonomy (GTDB): domain Bacteria; phylum CLD3; class CLD3; order SB21; family SB21; genus JAGQUY01. Next base: position 3,050 of record JAGQUY010000201.1, on the reverse strand, counting down.
TGGGATCAGGTCGGACGATCAGGTTATAAAAACGCTCGGCTTCCGGTTCAAGGTGCATACCGGCCATCACGGGCGCCCCGACGGCGCACAAAGCATATGCCATTGCCAAGTCAAAAGTACGGCTATAATCAAGTACAATATCAAATCCATATTTTCTTAATTCTTCTATCACCCGTCGACGCACGTTGGCGCGCCACCCAAAGTCCCGCTGACCCAACAATCGTATTTCTCGAATTCCTTTCATGACTTTGGCGCTTTCCACTGTTTCATCCGACAATCCGTCCCGGGCGAGCAGGGTGATCTCCGAGTTCTCAAACAATGTGACCAGACGTTCGTGCACATTTTTCCATTGATCGGCCGCCGTTTCTTCGGCCAGATAAATAAGCCATCGTTTGGTGCCGCGAACTGCCTGCCGAAACTCCAGCACCGGGCCGATTTGGCGGTTTCGCGTGAGCCAAAGGGATGCGTTCCAAATCCATTGACGCCAAAGCGTCATAAACGAATATCCACAAAATATTTCTTTCGAATATCAGCCAGCCATTTCTCCATTTCGCGTTCCTGCTTGTGACGGAGCGCGACGGATTCAATGGACTGCCAGTCTTCCTTCAGATTAACAGATCGTTTTGCGCGACGGTCATTGAGTTTGATGATATGAAAACCAAACTGTGTTTCAAAAGGTTCAGATATCTCTCCAATTTGGAGCGCACTGCTGGCTGTGAGAAACGCCTTATCCTGGAAGGTTGCGACTTCGATCCATCCCAAATTACCAAGGTTGCCCTTTTTGGCGGGGTCGTCCGAGTATTTTATGGCAGCGTCTTCCATGCTTATCTTTCCGTCCAGTATATCTTGACGGATATCGGAAAGTCGCGCCTTGGTCAAAGCCTTGTCAGCTTCCGTGGTGCCAACCGCGATGAGAATGTGGCGGACATTTATTTTGTCAACGTTCTTTGCTATCATTTGGATAATGTGGTATCCGAATTGGGTTCGAACGACGCCCGACAGTTCCCCTGGTTCCAGACGCACAGCGGCATCGGCAAACTCTTTGACAAAATCGCCCCGGTTGTACCATCCAAGCTCGCCCCCGCGGCGTGCCGAACCGGGATCGTTGGAGAACGTCCTGGCCAGTTGCCCGAAATCTGCACCCCGCTTGATCGAATCGAGCAGCATCTGGGCGGTTTTTCTTGCCTCCTCAAAAGCATCCTTGCCGGCCTTGACTTCCAATAGAATCTGGCTCAGGTTTACGGATTCACCAACTTCCGGAAAACTGTCCTTGTTCGCTTCAAAAAATTGTTCAACCTCCGCTCTGGAAATCTTGACGTCGTTGAATTTTGAAGACTGAATACGCTGCGTGAGCATTTGCTTTTTGACGGTGTTCTTGTATAGACGACGAAGTTCCTTGACCGACTTGCCAAGGTAGTTTTCCAGCTCTTTCTCGCCACCGGCCTGTTGAATTCTCTCCTGGATTTGGTTATCCAGCGCATTTTCCACCTGGTTGTCATCAATCAGAATACTATCATGTTTTGCCTGCGCAAGCATGATTTTTTGATTGATCAACGCTTCCAAGACCTGATGCTCCAGTTGCAGGAAAGCCTCAGAATCGACCTGCGGGTTTATTTTCCTGCTGGCCGCTTCCATGTACGTGTATTGCTGAAGTTCAGATGCGAGAATCACTTCTTCGTCAACAACAGCAACAATTCGATCAAGAAGCTGCCTCTCCTGTGCATAAACTTCCAGAACTCCAGTCAGCAGGACAAGAGCCAGTGAATGAAAAATGGTCCTCATACTTTCCTTTTTAGTTCAAATCAACCCAGACTGACTTCACCTGGGTATAAAATTCATAAATGGCTTCCATGCCGCATTCTCTGGTAAAGCCGGACATTTTGTATCCGCCATAGGGCATGGCCGCATCGTACATGTTATAGGTGTTGATCCAGACGGTGCCGGCCTTGATCCGGCGCGCAAGGTTGTGTGCTTTCTTAATGTCGCGTGTCCAAATACCGGCTGCCAAGCCATAAGCGGTGTCATTGGCCTTTTGGACGGCGTCGTCAAAATCTTTGAAGGAGAGTGCGGATAACACGGGACCGAAAATCTCTTCGCGGGCTATTTTCATAGTTGTACTGACAGACCCGAAAACAGTCGGTTGAAAAAAGTAACCCTCCGATCCAATGCGGGCTCCGCCAGCCAGCAGTTTGGCGCCTTCCTGCTTACCAGATTCCACATACCCGACGACCTTGGTGAGCTGCTGTTCGGAGGTTAATGGCCCAAGGCGGGTGTCCGGAAGCAGCGGATCGCCCGGAACCATCTTTGCAGCTCTTGCGGCGAGTTTTTCGACGAACTCGTCGTAGATATTTTCTTCGACAAGGAGCCGTGAACCAGCCGTGCAAACCTCACCTTTGTTATAAAAAATTGCTGCAGTAGCCATCTTGACCGCGGTATCAACATCTGAGTCCGAAAACACAATGTTCGGTGACTTGCCTCCAAGTTCCAAAGAGAGTCGTTTCATCGAATTGGCGCCGACACGCATGATTTGCTGGCCTACCGATGTAGATCCTGTAAAGGCGATGCCGTCCACATCTGGATGGTTGACCAATGCGGCGCCGGCAGCAGATCCAAATCCGGGAACCACGTTGAACACTCCTTCCGGCAGACCGGCTTCCTGTACGAGTTGAGCAAGCTTGAGAGTGGAAAGCGGCGTATACTCAGAAGGCTTTACAACTACCGTATTTCCGGCGGCGAGCGCAGCTGCAATTTTTCGTGCAGCGGTAATTAGGGGAAAATTCCAAGGTATAATCAACCCGATCACGCCAAGGGGTTCACGAAGCGTGTAGTTGAAAAAATTTCCATTCACCGGAATCGTCTCTCCTTCTATTTTTGAAGCCGCGCCGGCATAGTAGGCAAAGATATCAGCGGTGATGGGTATCTCAATGTTTTTGGTTTCTGAGATCGGCTTTCCGCAGTCAATCGTTTCGAGATAAGCGAGTTCATCGACATTGCGGGAAATGAGATCACTAATTTTCCATAGGTATTTTCCCCTACGTCCTCCACTCGAT
>JAGQUY010000200.1 GCA_020438245.1 Bacteroidota bacterium | reverse complement strand
CCATGGTTGAAGGAAGCTGCCATGAGATATCTGAAGATGATATGCTGGCTGCTATTCAAGCCGCACACGAAATAATCAAGAAGATGGTGGAGTTGCAGGAGGCGTTGGTCAAGGAAGCCGGAAAGGCCAAGCGCTCCTTCGAGCCTGTGTTGCCGCCAAATGACTTAGTCGATGATGTAACCAAAGCTGCCGAAGCTGCAGTTGCAAAGGCGGATCGAGTTGCGGACAAGTCAGAACGAAACGGGCTCTTGAAAGAACTGAAGAAATCGTTGGCCGATCAGTTCGCCGAGAAATACCCCGAATCAGAAAAGACAATTTCGAAGATCATCGACGATTTGCAATATTCAGACATGCGGCGCATGATCCTTCAGGATAAGATTCGTCTCGACGGACGGGACTCTAAGACCATTCGGCCGATACAGTGTGAAGTAGATTTACTGCCCCGGACCCACGGATCTGCGCTCTTCACAAGGGGTCAAACGCAGGCTCTTGTGGCAACAACTTTGGGTACCAAGGTTGATGAACAGATGATCGACGGAATCGACGGCGCCGAGACTACCAAGCGTTTCATGTTGCACTACAACTTTCCTGCATTTTCAGTCGGGGAAGCTCGCATGTCTAGAGGACCGGGAAGGAGGGAAATCGGACACGGACACTTGGCGGAACGCGCTCTAATTCATATGCTTCCTCAGGAGAGTGAATTTCCGTATACCATACGGATTGTAAGCGATATCCTGGAGTCCAACGGATCAAGCTCCATGGCGTCCGTTTGCGGCGGTTCTCTATCGCTTATGGCTGCTGGCGTCCCGCTCAAGTCAGCGGTGGCGGGTATCGCAATGGGGTTGATTAAAGATGGAGATAAGTATGCTATTCTGAGTGATATCCTCGGAGACGAAGACCACCTCGGGGACATGGATTTCAAAGTGGCCGGAACCGAAAAAGGGATCACAGCATGTCAGATGGACATCAAAATCAAAGGAATCAGCGCCGAAATCATGCGGGAAGCAATGACACAGGCACGTGAAGGAAGAATGCACATTCTTGGCATCATGAATAAGACAATTCCGCAGCCGCGCCCCGATATTTCAGAATTTGCCCCGCGCATAACCACAATCAAGATCAAGGTTGATCAAATTGGAATGGTGATCGGTCCCGGCGGCAAGACGATTCGGGAGATCATTGAGAAATCAGGCGCCCAGATCGATATTTCGGAAGACGGAACGGTTCTTATTGCATCGGTCAATGGCAGAGGCAACGAGATTGCGGTTGAGTTCATTCAGCGGCTGACCATGGACGCTGAAGTCGGTAAAACATACAGGGGTATTGTAAAGAAGATCACTGATTTTGGGGCCTTTGTGGAAATTTTGCCGGGCAAGGAAGGCCTTCTTCATATCTCCGAAATCGACCACAAGCGCGTACAGCGTGTGGATGAATACATGAAATTAGGAGACGAAGTGGATGTCCTCCTGCAGGAAATTACTTCACGAGACGGTAAAGTGAAATACGAGTTGAGCAGAAAAGCACTGATCAAAAGAGAACCAGGAGATCCTGAACCGCAAAGCAGTAAAGACAATCCGAGACCTCCAAGAAAACGGTAGTCATGATTGATCGGAAGCACCGTTTGTTTGTCCGAAAGCCCGAACGAATCGGCCCTCCGGCAAGAAACAGTGTTGCAAAGTGGCAGCTAGGCAACGGCTTGAATGTTGTTGCATCGAGAATGGAGGGGCTCAAGTCCGTAACGCTTGGAATTTGGGTGTTGACCGGCAGTCGGTGTGAAGAAACGGCAACAGCCGGTTTAACTCATTTCATTGAACACACCGTATTCAAAGGTACCAAGAAAAGAACCTCCCTGGGCATTGCCCGAAGCCTCGAATCAGTAGGGGGGAACCTAAATGCATTCACCAGCAAGGAGCATACTTGCTACTACGCCAGTGTTCTCAGCGAACACCTTGACTTAGCGCTCGACGTTCTTTCTGATCTTGTACGTTCAGCATCTTTTGAATCGCGCGAGGTGGAAAAAGAAAAACTTGTCATCTTGGAAGAAATTCGGGATTCCGAAGACAACCCGGAAGAATACGTTCAAGATCTGAACTACGAACAACTTTTTCCTTCCCATCCCCTTGGCTTTCCCATCCTCGGATCCCCGGATACCGTGATGAGAATAACTAACAGGTTGGTTCGCGATACATATCGTCGGCGCTACCGGCCAACAAACATGGTTTTGTCAGTTGCAGGTGGCTTTGAAGAAACTGAACTTAGACATCTTACCTCAAAATGGTTTGGCCGTCATGCTGAAGGAAGACGAAGTTCATGGCATCGACAGTTCAAACCACCCCCCACGCGCTCAAGAAAAGGAAGCCGAAAGGTAGTCGAAAAGAAGATCCTCCAATCCCATGTTAGCATGGGGCTGCGTTTACCGATTCACTATAGAAACTCAAAGAAATTTGACGTTTTGGCTTATAATCTCATTCTGGGAGGCGGGATGTCATCGCGTCTCTTTCAGCGAATACGGGAACGGCATGGGGTTGCCTATTCGATCTACAGCTTCACGGACTTTCTTTATGATACTGGCGTCCTTGGCGTATACCTAGCCACAGAAAAGAACAAAACGGAAAAGGCTGAAAGAATGGTTCGTGCAGAAATCCTTCGACTGGGGGAGCGTGGAGCCCTGACCTCAGAGTTGAAGATGGCCAAGGCACAAATGACGGCCAACCTTCTTTTTGGTCTCGAGAGCACCTCAACTCAAATGATTCGTATCGCGAAAAACGAAATCTACCTGAAAAAGAGCGTTGACATGTCCGTTCTAACGGATTACATTAACTCGATTTCTTTGTCGGACATACGGCAAATTGCCGAATATGTAGCCAATCATCTTCACATTGTGGAAACGTCAGTTATAACGTAGAGGAGTCAGCCATGGTTATCGGAGTTCCCAAGGAGATCAAGACCAGAGAGAATCGTGTCGGGTTGTTGCCTGTTGGCGTCGCCGAACTCACCAGACATAACCATAAGGTCATCGTTGAGAACAATGCGGGCAGCGGAAGCGGTTTTGAGAACGAGGCCTACGTGAATGCGGGCGCCGAGATTGTTCCCGGGCCAAAAGAAGTTTACGGAAAAGCGGATATGATCGTCAAGGTCAAGGAGCCCATCGCTCCTGAATACGGTCTTCTCAGAGAGAATCAGATTGTATTCACGTACTTCCATTTTGCCGCAGATCGAGCTCTGACCGAGGCAGTCATGAAGTCAAAATGTGTCGCAATCGCTTATGAAACCGTTCAGCGCCCAGACAGAAAACTGCCCCTGCTGGATCCGATGAGTGAAGTGGCTGGCAGAATGGCCGTTCATGCGGGCGCCAAGTATCTTGAAAAAACATTCGGCGGAAGGGGCTTGCTATTGAGCGGTGTTCCCGGGACTGAACCGGCAACAATCGTAATTATCGGAGGAGGGGTGGTCGGAACCAACGCCGCAAAAATTGCAGCCGGCTTTGGCGCAAGGGTGATAATCCTGGATATCGACTTGTACCGACTTCGGTACTTGGACGACATCATGCCCAAGAATGTAACGACCATGATGTCAAATCGGTACAACATCGCTGAAATCATTCAACACGCAGATCTTGTGATCGGCGCAGTTCTCATTCCGGGCGCAAAGGCGCCTCACCTGATCACGCGGGATATGTTGAAAACCATGAGGCCAGGGGCAGTCATTGTCGATGTTGCCGTAGATCAGGGCGGTTGTGTAGAGACAACAAAGCCGACCACTCACGAGGACCCTATCTACAACGTAGATGGGGTGGTTCACTATTGCGTTGCCAATATGCCAGGAGCCGTGCCCTTTACATCAACCCTCGCATTGACAAACGCCACACTGCCTTACGCGGTAGAAATAGCCAATTTGGGATGGGAAAGTGCAATTCGGCACAATCATGAACTGCTGTTGGGCGTGAACATCGTCAAAGGCAAAATCGTATATGAAAATGTCGCGAAAGCATTTGATCTTCCCTTCACTCCATTGGAACAGTCGTTGACATCCTGAAAAAATTAACCGTCAAGGGGTTTGATGGTTCTAGTCTACCATAAGATAGATCATAAACCTGAGTGGGGGATTAACGTTGTCTCTCCGGTCCGACTTGAGCAACAACTCGATTTTCTACAAAGGCTCGGATATTCGTTTTACGGAATTACAGCGTATCTTACCCGGAGATCAATCGGCGACCAAAAAGCCCTGTCGGTCATGTTTGATGATGCGTATGAAAATGTCTACCAATTCGCTTTACCGATACTTCAGTCCAAGGGAATCGAGGCAACACTCGGTGTCATCTCATCCTTTGTTGGACTGGAGAACCAATGGGATTTCACTATGGGCAAGCGATTCAGGCATGCTACATGGGAGCAGCTGCTCGAAATGACCGCCCATGGCTGGGAGATCGCTTCACACTCGTGCTCCCACAATTATCTTTCGTCCATGTCTATAAATAGTCAACTCCGTGAAATGGCGCACTCCCGAAGTACGTTGGAGACTCGCCTTGGAGTCAGTGTCAAACACCTCATTTATCCTTTTGGCAGAGCTAATAAGAAGACCGCGGGCCTAGCCTTGATGGCAGGTTATCAATCTGCCTCTATTCTGGGGCAGATCCTAAGTCCAAAGTCGCCATACTTTCTCCCAAGACGGCCAGTATACTGTTTTGACACACCGAGTGGCCTACTGCGCAAGCTGAGAAACTCACCTTTTGAGACTGCAAAGGAAAAAACCATGGCATTCGGCTCTAAATTGAGTATTTTATATCAACAACTAAGCGGGAATCCCCATGTCCGTCATTGTTAAGAAACTATACTATTCGATCAGTGAAGTTGCCGAAATGACAGAGGTGAAGCAATATGTCCTCCGTTACTGGGAAAATGAATTC
>JAGQUY010000199.1 GCA_020438245.1 Bacteroidota bacterium | reverse complement strand
AGTCTCTCGTAATGATCTGCTTTTTCCTACTCCTGGCCACATCGGCATGCACAAGCATTCACTATGTGAACGATGGACAGGAAGTGGAAAAGTCAAAAAGAGTCGTGTATTTCTTTTTTGGAGCCGCACCTTTGAATAACAACAACATCAAATCCGGTCCCCAATATGTGGAAAAATACACGTTCCTAGACTACTTGTTTACAGGACTTACTCTCGGTATTATCGCAACTCGCACGGTCGAAAAGCAATAACCTCATCTTGGAGAGCAATTATGAAAAAGACAGCAGCCATGGCGGCTCTGATGTTCCTGTTGATCCAGTCCTGCGCAACAATCAAGATTGTTGACGACGGACAGGAAATTAAGGACAAGAAACGAATCTTTTATGTAGTTGGCGGATTGGCACCGATTACCGATAACACGGCCAAAGCAGGTGAAGAATACGAAACCAAGTACGAGTTCATCGATTACTTGATCAGTGGATTCACGGGCGGCATAATATACACCAGAACGATCGTTAAGAAGTAGTCTTCGAAATCTTGTCAGCGGGCCACGAACAGGAGCAAAAACGAGGTGTTCTGTTGAATGCCTGTTTGGCATTACTGACTATCTTCACGGGACTTGCGGCGGTCTTTGCAGTCTTGGAGACATACCACACTTTCCGTGAACCTGGCGGTACACTTTCGGGGGTCCTTGTGCTCAAGTCCGTTATTGGCTTGTGGAATCTTGCTTGCCTCATTGTGGTTTGGAGTTGGCGCAAGATTGGAGTGTTTGGTCTGCTGGCGGGCGTGGTCGCTCTGTTTGGTGTTAACCTGTTTCTTGGTGTGCCATTGGGCCTTTCCATGGCTGGATTCTCCGGAACCGTAGTCCTGCTTATTCTGCTGAAGCCAAAATGGACTTTATTGACGTGAGGGTCTGCGAGTTTCATTTTATTTTTTCGAAGCAACTACGGTCCCGGTAACCTCTTCTGCGGGAGTACCTCCCGAGGCTTGTAACGCGACAATCAGTTGGTGGGCTTCATATCGAAATGCCGGCAAGTGTACCAAAAAAGCTGCAGCACCGACAATACAGACTCCGCCACCTAGGGCGACCGTGATTGGGGCTCCCATACGGTGAGCCAACATCCCCGCCATGAGTGCCCCTAGCGGTGCCATTCCCATAAACATCATTGAATACACCGCCATGACACGACCTCTCAGCCTGTCAGGAACCATAGACTGAATTAGCGTGTTAGACGAGGCCAATTGAATGATCATGAAAAATCCGACTGGCACCAATAGGAAAGCAGACAGCAGAAACGTGCGGGAGAATGAAAAAAGAATAAGGCTCATTCCAAAACCTGTAGCAGAATACCCCACCCACCGGCCAAGACCTCGTATGCCCTTACGCATTGTTAGCACAGCTGCACCGAGGAAAGCTCCGAATCCGGAAGCCCCCATCAAGATACCCAAACCGCTCGGACCGCCGTGTAGAATTTGATCCGCAAAAATAGGCATCAGAACGGCATACGGCATACCGGTCAGGCTCACGAGGCCCAGCATCAGCAATAACGACCTAACCGGGATGGCATTGCGAATATATCTAAAGCCTTCAGCGACATGCGCCAGCGCCGATTCGGAAACTGTCGGCCTTTTGACCTCCTTGACGCGCATCAAAAGGAGGCCGGCGATTACCGCAAGATAACTGACTGCATTGACAAAGAAGCACCAGCCTTCCCCGAAACCCGCGACCATGACGCCGGCGACAGCAGGTCCGATCATTCGTGCCCCATTGAACATGGATGAGTTCAAGGCAACTGCATTTACGAGGTCATCTCGACCCACCATATCAACCACAAACGCCTGCCTGGTTGGAATATCGAAAGCATTGACAACACCCAATAAGGAAGCCAGTACGAATATATGGCCAACTTGAATTTGATTGGTCAAGGTGAGCAGTGTGAGAATTGATGCAAGAATCATGGCGGAAATCTGGGTCACAATTAGAATACGATGTCGATGATAGCGATCAGCTATTGTTCCGCCAATTGAGGCCAGGAGAAAAACAGGAATCTGTGAGGCAAATCCCACCAATCCAAGCAGTACGGCAGATCCGGTAAGTTGATAGACCAGCCATGATTGTGCCACATTCTGCATCCATGTGCCGATCAGAGAAATAATCTGACCGCCATAAAATAGGCGATAATTTCTGTGCCGTAGCGCCCTAAGAGCGGTTGGTGGTTTCCAGGTCAATTGGACTCGCAATCGATGATTTCACTTGCGATCCAAATATAGGCGGTGGAAGGAAAGATTCAATACATGCTGGAGGATGGTTTTTCCCCTCTCTTGGACAATCAACAATCATTTGAAATACACCATTTTCACCTCAAACGCGTCACCGATGTCTTCGATTTCCAGGTCATGCCCGTAGAAAACATTTACGTCCATGCCATCAAAGGTATTTCCTTTTCGAATGATCGTTTTGGCAGACATCCTTCGCCCGCCAAAAATCAAATTGCCTTTTGGTGAAAGAGTTCCATCTTCGTTCAGATCAAATAATTCCCTGAATTTTACCCGCATAATTATTTCTCCTCACCAATAAGATTGAGGAGAGGCGGTAGTCCCATAACGGTGGCCCGGCAATATGTCAGAAAATCAAGTTCGCCGGTTTGGCGCAGTCCATTTTGTCGTTGAAAAGCACTTGTTCCGTCACTTGTAGGACTATCAAAGTGACCGCTGGCGTCCCCACGGTAGTATCCGCGTGCTTTTAGAAAAAATTGCCACTGCTTGATCGCGGGTCCTTGCATGCCTTTTGTGATTCGCATGAGTTTCCTTTGTTATACTCGGTATTGACGACAAAGAAAAAAGTTAGTAGTCTTTATCATTCACTTACGCAACCGTTTTAGCTATGTTCATTAGTCTTTTTGTTTCCGTTCGGCTTGTTTTTATGATTCCAGATTCCGTTGAGTACCGGCCGCTGCCCTTCTCCGCCAAAGAACTGGATGCTATTGAGGCCAGCTTTCCAGGCGAGTTTGTGAAAGGATCGGAAGCCACCGAAGAAAGGTTTCGTTCGGAGGCGGGTAAATTCGATATTCTTCATTTGGCAACTCACGCAGTGACCGATGAATCGAACCCGCTTCGATCCAAATTGGTTTTTTCGAAGAGCATTGGCCCGGAGGACGGTTTCTTGTATGCTTATGAGATTTATAATCTTCGGCTGAATGCGCGCATGACCGTTCTCTCCGCCTGCAATACCGGCACCGGCCGGATTGTCCGTGGAGAAGGTGTCATGAGTCTGGCGCGGAGCTTTGCGTATGCGGGTTGCCCCAGTCTGGTCATGAGTCTTTGGTCGATTGACGACAAGGCAACAGAGATCATTATCGGGAAGTTCTATGAGGGTTTGGCTCGCGGGCTGCCAAAAGACGAGGCCTTGAGAGAGGCGAAGCTGTTTCTGATGAACAGCAGTGAGCCTCGGTATCGTAATCCTTATTATTGGGCGGGTCTTGTCCATGTCGGCGATCCGAGTCCTTTGGGTCCTATCCCGGTCAAAACGTCAACGATTTGGCCTTGGATTGTTGTTACCGTCCTTGCGATTGCTGGATTCGCCGTTCCTATCTTGAATAAAAACAGGCGCCGGTCCGATGGGATCAGACCGGAACCCAACGAGCTTTCTTAGCCCGCCCCACAACGAGAGTCAACCGAAGGACTACCCATAAGAGTCCCTATCGCCGAAAATTCCATAAATATTATTTTCCTAATTGCCAGTTTGATCGTCGGATTCTCCTTCGTGGCCAAATATCTCAACTTCTTTCTTTGAGGTACCGTCATCATTCAGTACTTCCGTCTCTTGAATAGCATTTTGTGCTTCGGAAGCTGATGCAACTGAGCTGGATACGAGTTTATCTTGGCTGCCACACGAAATCGTCAGCAAGGCTGCCCCAATGAGAATGCTCAATCGAATAGATGTAATCATATGTCCTCCTATTACGTTATGGTTGCCCATAAGAGTACCCATGGGCCTAAATTCCATAATTTCGATCAAACTACTTGGAGAACGGTGCGATGCCTAGGACTTCTTCGAGGTCACCGCTCAGAGGATGGAATTGTCTCACTATACTGTTTATAGAGTACGCGTAGCTTATGGCGTGACTCTCAATCATATAGGAATTGGATTCATTTGAACGAAGAATTTCAAAAGGAAGAATCGTCAAAGGACCATCGGGAATCACAACGAGATTCCTGTATCGTAGAACAGGATTCAGTACCGGAAGCAAAACTTGAGCAATTGAATCGGCGGCAGCCTGCACGCTACCCACATCCGATGTTTGTGTTGCTATTCGAAATCTGTTCAAGGAAGATAGAAAACTATGAGTTAGACCAAGGACCTGGATTCTAAACTCTGTTGGCGAAACCAACTGCACATAAACTGCAGTATCAGACCAAAAAAAGCCTATCACCGCGAGATTCTGTGAACGTAAATATTCTGAAGTTTTGCTGCTGTCAAATTCAACTGAACCAAAAACCGCTTGGTGATATTCCGGATGGGCCAATTTGAGTTGTTGTCTTATTGCTTGAAGCGTCGACTCTAACGACAGTAGTTTAGATCGATCTTCCGGGCTTGCTTTCTCAAATGATCCTGATCCTTGTATTTTCGACCACAGGCGACCAATTGAATTACGTAACTCAACTTCATGCTGAACTAAACTATCCTCCCCGACTTTCGATCGAATTAGACGCGTTTCTCCTATGTACTTTGTCAATAAGTAAGAACGGCTTTTCTCCATTAGATTGAACGCTTCAATGATCCATTTGGAATTCCCAGTCACTTCAAATAATTTGTTTGAGGCTGCAAGGCCTTTTGCGAAGGCTGAGTGCCAGATTTCGGACCAGAATATTTGTGAGTTCTCGTCCAATAGGATCTCTCTACGCTCAAGACTGAGATCTGAGGCTTTTCTATATTCTGTAAACGCCAATTCTAGTTGGTTTACATTGGGTCGACCAATGAGCTCTAAGTCCCCTGCCAATAAAAAGCACCATATGGCTAATTTTTGCTCCTCTGGCGACTGCGGCATGTTGGAGTCTATATGCAGTGATATTCGTGCCTGTCTGTTTAACTCTTTTGCGTTTTTATAATTGCCGCCATGGATGCTCAAATGGCAAAGATCCAGAAGGATTTCGGCAACCTCAGGGTGTTTTTCTCCAAACTTTGACCTACGTATATAAAGGGCTTGTTCGAAGTTATTCCTTGCAGCATCAAACTGCTCCCACTGTTCATATACTCTTGCGATGTTTCTATAATTGTAAGCGCGTCTGTAGTGGGTTGAGTCAATTTTATCCCATATAGACAGTGACCTTCGAAACGCATCAATCGCTTGATCGAAGTGCCTTTGATTAAGAAAGGACTCACCAAGTTCGTCCCAGGTTCGCGCAACATCCAAGTGATAAAAACCTAGGCTCTTTGTATAAATACCCATTGCTTTGGTGAGATAGTGAATTGCCTCTTCGTATTCATCGCGGCGACGATTCATGACACCGAGATTATAGTAGATTTTGGCCACGTCGGGGTGTGACTCTCCTAAAAGAGGTAGCCGAATACGAAGTGCTTCCAAACTATATTGCTCGGCCTTGCTGAAGTCCCCAATCCTAGAATAGACGTTTGCAATGTTAACGTAACTTTGTGAAAGAGAAAGGTGGTTTGAACCATATATAGATTTTCTGATTCCAAGTGATTGCATGAAATTGGACAAAGCATTCATATCGTCTCCGAGGCCCATATAGGAGGTGCCAATATTATTACCTGCCACCGCAACTGACCATTGACTGCCAACCCCATTGGATACGAACACATCTCTGGCCTTTGTGAAATATGTAATGGCCCGATGAAAGTGGCCCTGCTGATGTTCAATCATCCCCAGATTGTTGTAACTCCAACCCAAGTCTTCATGCGTTGTTGGTAGTGTTCTCAGCCGGATTTTTAGCGCTTCTTCAAATGAAGCCAATGCATTGTCATAGTCTCCTTTGTTTCGGTAATAGAGCCCCAGCTTGTTGATTGTTCCTGCCACATCCGCATGAACTCTTCCAAGTTTCTTCTCACCCAGCTTCAACGTGGAGTCTAATATCGCAAACGCGAGATCATATCTGGCCATTCGCCGTTCGTTGTCGCCAATAAAATTCCGGCAGGCCACGACGCGATCCCACTTTTGTTCTTCCTGAAAAATTTCTGCAGCTTTTGCAAACCACACGTTGGCGCTGTCGTATAGCGCCAGTTTTGTCAATCGCTCGCCTTCCTTGAACCAAACATCTTTGGAGCTCTGATCAAGCTTTCGGGCTGTTGGCGGAGACGCTTGAATAACAAAAAGTACGCTCAAGACGAGCGCGATGCACAGAAATACGCGGAAGGTTGGTGACATGGTTATCAGTAGTCGAGGTTTGAGCCTAATATGGTCAAACCTAATCATCAAAGTCAAACCACTGTAGGATTCGGAAATAAAAAAACCCGACCTGAAGTGAATCAGATCGGGTTTGAAAAAAATAAAATTCCGGCAACGTCTTACTTTCCCATACAATTGCTCATATAGTATCATCAGCGCTGGCGGGCTTAACTTCTCTGTTCGAAATG
>JAGQUY010000198.1 GCA_020438245.1 Bacteroidota bacterium | reverse complement strand
TGGCCAAAGTCAAGGGTCAGGCTGACGGCAAAACTGTGCAGGACCTCGTGAAGTCAAAACTGGGTAAATGAATCAACTCGTTTGACTTTTCAAATAGTCGTTCAGAATGACAGTGGCGGCCAATGCGTCCAGCTTTTCCTTGGTACGCCTGCTTCGTTTGGTTTCTGACTCAAGCAGCATCCTCTTTGCGCTTGCGCTTGAAAAGCGCTCATCCCAGAATATACAGTCGATGCCGGTGGCATTTGAAATTTGTTCTGCCATCTTCCGAACCTTGGCCGCTTTGTCACCTTCCAAACCGGAAAGCAGCTTCGGAAGCCCGATGACTACTCTCGTGACGGACAACTCCTTGATAAGGTTGACTATGGCAAGGATCACACCATCCGTCGAATGGACTGACAATGTGGTCAACGGACTGGCAACGATTCCGGAAGGATCTGTGATAGCCAATCCGACACGGCGTTCGCCGTAGTCAATGGATAGTATTCGTTTTTGCATGTCCTTAAAAAACAAAAGCCATGAACTAGTCATGGCTAATAATTCTTGATCATTTTCGATGCAGCTATTGTATCGTATCTAAAGGCTGTTTCAAGACCTCTTTCAATAGTTTACCGGGTTTGAAATGTGTTTTGCGTCGCGGGGGAACGTAAATGATTTCGCCCGTCTTTGGGTTTCTGGCTTTTGGTTTTGCCTTTGTCGTCTTCACTTCAAAAACCCCAAAATCCCTGATCTCGATTCGAACGTCTGGATCTGCTTCAGAAAGAATTTCCCGAATGGATTCAAAGACGACGTCTACCATGTGCTCGACATTATGAACTTTTTCGTTCATCTTATCTGCCACGCGCTTGGACACGTCTTTCTTGGTCATCGTTTTCATGGGAACTCTCCGGAAAGTTTTTCCTAACGCCTGAAAAATAAAGAGTTTATACGTAATTGTCAAGAAAAACTTGTTTTAGCGAAAACTCGCCTCAATCTTGGCACCGGCTGAATCAACCAAGGTAATTCTTGATGATGACGTAACCTCTTTTTTTACAATAGCTAGGGCGATCCAGCAATCGTTTGTAAATGAGAAACTACAGCTGGTAACTTCACCATGTCTGGGGTTTTCAAAAGTCAAACGATATGGTTCCGTCGGTTTACTTTCCAGATTAATCAATTTGAGAGCTCTTGTGACCTTATCATAGGAGTCGAGTCTCGCGATGACTTCCTGGCCGACATAGCATCCCTTGGTGAAACTAATGAACTCGAGGAGCCCGGCTTCGATCGGGTTGTATTTTTCCGTTAACTCACATCTAAACAATGGTTGACCTGATTCAATCCGCTGACATTCCACAGATTGCTGCCCAACGGGCTGGAGATTGTTCCTTTGGAGATGGTCGAGAATTGCCCGGGTTGAAGAACGATTGGCAATCACCAACCACTTTCCAGAACCAAAAACCACGGGTTTTGACACAGGAATGGGCTCTTGTTGTTGAAGTGTGCCAACAAGACGCTGCGCTAATAAATCGCTTTCCGAACCAAAAAAGCGCAGTTCAACTGTGGACTCGGTTACATCTTCAAAACGAATATTTTCCATGATAACATAATGGTCCAACCATTTGATCACGGTCTCTTGATTATTTGCAGATGTCAGGAGGAGCAAGTGATCCTCATTTCGGATTACCGTAATAACATCAATAAGTCGGCCTTTCTCATTGGTGAGAACGGTAACTGATTGTCCACCAATCTCCAGTCGACGAATGTCGTTGGTCGAGAGTCGATGCAGAAAATCGAGGGCATCCCTGCCACTCATCTTAATGCGGCCGTGAAATGAAAAATCAAACCAAGCCGATTCCGCAGTCAAACGTTGAAAGTCTGTGCGCGGGTCTTCAACATATAGCGGTAGACGTTCTGCGCGTGCTTCATCGTGAGTCCATTTTGAAGGGGTAGGTTGGAGAAGCTCAAAAAGTGGTGTTGCCATGTACGCATTCTTTAAAATGAGCGATAATATACGGATCGTCATTCTGATTCACAAGCAAAGGCCATTTTGCTTTTGTATGATGGTTTTT
The DNA here is from genome assembly GCA_020438245.1 of Bacteroidota bacterium. Classification (GTDB taxonomy): domain Bacteria; phylum CLD3; class CLD3; order SB21; family SB21; genus JAGQUY01. Next base: position 3,794 of record JAGQUY010000198.1, on the reverse strand, counting down.
TTTCATATTTTCTCTTGAAAATTTTTGATTTGGAAGCGGTATGGCAAAGTCTTCGGCAAAGAAAAATCAACAAAACAGGATTAAGGGATCGAGTCCCACCGGATTGAAGAGCTGGCAAAAGGACGCGTTGTCGATACTGTTTTTGTATGCGCTCGTTTTGTACCTTTTTCAACCTTATGTCGTTCAGAACAAGGTGTTTACGACCGGGGGGGATGTCTCGGCGGCACTGAGTATTCAAAAAGCTGCTCAAGAACTTGTAAGCAAAGAAGGCGAGCTGCCGCTGTGGTTTCCCTATATGTTCAGCGGCATGCCCAATTTCGCCAGCGGTATGTACAGCGATCCCTCGAGCATACCGGTGATCAAATATATGCCCTATTTCAACCCGCTGACCTATGTCAATCTGGTTGTAAACCTGCTTTTTTTCAACCGGGATAATTCATGGGAAGTCGCGACGTTCTTTTTCGCAGGCCTATTCATGTTCTTATTGGCCCGACAGCTTGGCTTTTCTAGAGGAATTGCGCTTTGTGCGGCGGTTGGATACATGTTTTGCAATTTTTTCGTTGCGTCTGTGGCAGCCGGACACGGCGGAAAAGTGAAGAGCATAGCCTATATCCCGCTCGTAGTTTTGACGGTCTACAGGTATTTCAATAAACAGTCTTTGTTGAATTGGTCATTCATGGCCTTCGTGATGGGGGTGTTTTTCGTGGATCCCGGACACACCCAAATTCTGTATTACACTTTTCTCATGCTCGGCATCTATTTTCTTTTTGCTGCCTCCGATTGGTGGTCAAACGATCGAAGAAAGCTCGTTGTTTGTGGTGTCGGACTTATCGGCGCGATGCTGGCGGGATTGGCCTTTGGAGCGTATAACTATTTTTCCCTCTATGTATATTCTGATGTCACGATGCGTGCAATGCCACCGGCTCTGGCACAGGCTGCGGAAATGGCCGGAAACAGCGGGATGACGTTTGACTATATCACCATGTGGTCTTTTCATCCATTGGAATTGATTACGTTCTTCATACCAGCGTTTTTTGGTTTGGAAAGCCCGACTTATTGGGGGTGGATGACGTTTACGTCAAGCGCATTTTATTTCGGTGTCCTGCCCATGGCAGCCGCTGTTGTGGGAATGGTGTATCGACGAAACAGAATGACATGGTTCTTGTTTACCACGGCGATGATTGCGTTGCTCATTTCTTTCGGACGTTTTTTCGAGCCGTTCTTCCATCTAATGCTGACGATTCTTCCCTTCTTCAGTAAATTTCGCGTCCCATCCATGATCCTTTCTCTGTTTGCGTTTGCGGTGTGTCTCCTTTCCTGCTATGGGCTCGATTATATCTTTCATCCCGCTGAGACGGAGAAGAAGTCGCGCGAGCGATTCAACAAAATCGTCCTGTACTCACTGATTGGACTTGGCTCGCTGACTCTCGTTGGGGTCCTGTTCAAGAGCCAGTGGGCAGGGGCATTCTCGTTCATGGCCGAGGGCGACACCGCCCGCTACAATGCTGGACAAATCGCACAACTCAAACAGCTTCGCCTTGATCTTTTGACATCGGGGTTCGTCAGGTTTGTGTTCGTTGCCGCTCTGCTTATCGGAACTGTTTATTTGTTTGTTTTAAAGAAAATCTCGGCAAAGATTGCTCTTTCCATTTTACTTATTGTCTCCGCATTCGATTTGTTGACTTTGAATAAGAAAATCTTGCGACCTCAGTCCCGGGCGGGAATCCAGCAACAATTTCAGGAGACAGAAACCATCCGGTTTTTGAGATCTGACTCCACACGATTCCGTATATTTTCATTACTTGAGCATGCCCAATCTGGAGATCCGACTTGGACCTATTTTGGTCTCGAAACCATTGGCGGCTATAGCCCTGCGAAGATGAGGATTTATCAGGATATCATTGAGTTTGCGCTCTACAAAGGATCTGATCCCGGTTTTCCTATCAATATGAACGTCGTAAATATGCTTAATGCGAAGTACCTTATTGCCAACGGCCGATTGCCGGAAGGAAAGGGATTTTTGTTGACAAACATGGATGAATCAACAAAAACGCTCGTTTTTGAAAACAAGAATGTACTTCCCAGGGCCTTCTTCGTTCAGAAGACCGTCACGGAAAGGGATAAAGCTCGTCAGTTTGAACTATTGAACTCACAGACGTTTGACCCGTCCACGACGGCTATTTTGGAAGAACCGCCTTCCTTGCCTCTGCAACCGTCCGATTCGACGGCGGTGCAATTCAATGAATTCAGAACGAATCGTATTTCTATGCACGTTTTCACTCGTACCAACTCACAGTTGGTTTTGAGCGAGGTCTATTATCCTCATGGATGGAAGGCGTTTGTAGATGGTCAGGAGACTTCTATTTTTAAAACGAATACCATATTGCGATCGATTTCCGTTCCTGCAGGCAGCCATGAGGTTGAGTTTGTATTTGAACCTGTTGAGTACAAACTTGGCATCTGGACCAGCTCCATTGCATTTTTCGGTCTCATGACAACTCTCGTGGTGTCCATTCTGGTTACGAACAGAAAAGGCCTTCCAATCGTATGAACCGATTCAAGAAAGGGATTCTATTTCTCTTGACGGCAACTATGCTAATAGTAGCTGGCGGACTAATTATAGGGTATCGGTTGGCCTACAGAGCGCTTCCGCTGACCGAGGGAGTAATCGAGTTGGCAGGACTTTCAGAACCAGTCAAAATCCATAGGGATGAGTACGGAGTTCCGCATATTGTGGCTCAAAATGAAATCGATTTGGCATTTGCTGTCGGATTTGTACAAGCTCAAGACCGTCTGTGGCAGATGGATTTTCTGCGACGGGTAGTACAAGGACGGTTATCCGAGATCTTTGGGAAGAAAACGTTGGATGCTGACAAGGCGCTGAGAGTAGTGGGGTTCAGCCGCATTGCCAAGACTTTGACAGATAGCCTGGATATTTCTTCACGCAGATTCATTGAAGCGTATACTTCCGGAGTAAACTGTTTTATTGACTCGCATAGGGACAATTTGCCGGTTGAATTTACCTTGCTGGGTTTTGTTCCCGAGCCTTGGAAAGTCGAACATTCAGTTGCGGTATCACGGCTTCTGGCGTGGCAGTTGAGCATGGGGTGGTATCTTGATATTACCTTTTCCCGAATCGCCGATAGTGTTGGAATCGGGAAGCTGAATGAACTGATACCCTTGTATCCGAAAACGGCTCCGGTTATCGTCACATCCTCTGAAATGCGTGATGTCGAAGCACGGTCAGAGCGCAATCCGGGGATAGCCGATATTGCTGAAGTGCCATCCGCACTTCACACTTGGTTTGAAGCCATGGTTTCGGTCAACGAAATGTTATCTACCGAGCCTTGGGCCGTCGGGAGCAACAACTGGGTTATCGGTCCGACCAAGAGTGATGATGGGTCGGCCATTTTGTCGAATGACCCTCACTTGGGTCATGGCATACCGCCAACATGGTATGAAATGCACTTGGCAGGCGGCAGCTTTGATGTAATGGGCTATGCTTTACCGGGGCTCCCATATATCGTCTTGGGGAACAACCGCCACGTTGCATGGGGATTCACAAATGTTATGGCGGACGAAACAGATTTCTATCGGGAGAAGATCAAAGACTCTACTTATTTCTTCGATGGACAATGGAGCTTACTCAAGGTGAACCACGAGATCATCCATGTCAAGGATTCGGCATCCGTATTGCTTGACATACCCGAAACACACCATGGCCCCTTGGTGAATTCGATGTTTAAAACTCTAAAACAGGACGATGCGGTTTCTGTTTGCTGGCTTGGTAATCA
>JAGQUY010000197.1 GCA_020438245.1 Bacteroidota bacterium | reverse complement strand
CTCGACAAATGACAGCCCCACTATACTTCAAGGACTGAAAGATGCGAATGAAAACATCCAAGCCAATATTCTAATGGCCTTGGGCGCAGGCGGTCAGGTCCTTGCAACGATAGACGAGTCTGAAAATATGAGGGGGATTAACATGTCCCAGATTCCGGAAATCGGCGGCGCGCTTTCCGGCTATGACAACGGCGGGTTTTGGACAAACGACGGACACTTGTTCTGGATTGCGGCAGCGCCTTCTATCGTCGACAATCAGATTTTGGGTGTCGTTGTGCTGGGTTATGAAGTGAACGATAACGCCGCGGCTACCATTTCCAAGGTGACCGGCAGCGAGATTTCATTCATACTCGATAAAGGCATCAGTGCAACCAGTTTGCCGGATCTTCGGGCACAAACACTTGCTGAACTTCAAAACAACCGCGCGAGTCTCGATTCGACGATCCTTCAAAAAAGCTCAAGCCGGGCCTTTACCTTCATGCTTGGGCAGGAGATGTTTATCGGAGTGGCTTCCCCAGTTTTTGGGGCGCCGGAGAGACCTGGTGAGGAGCCGCGTGTCCTGGCTCCATATGTGTTTTTCACCTCTTTGGATAAAGCGCTACTCCCGCTCCGGGAGTCTCAACGTGTGATGCTCTATGTCGGCATCGCTCTTTCCATTGTCGCGTTGGTTATTGCATCGTTCTTCATCGGGGGCATAAGTCGGCCTGTTCGTCAGTTGGTGGAAGCCATGCATGACGTGTCCGCGGGTAACCTGGACCGCGAAGTACAGGTCACCTCCAAAGATGAAATCGGATCGCTTGCTCTGTCTTTCAATGAAATGACCAAGGGCTTGAAGCAAAAAGAACGGGTCGAGGGACTTTTCGGAAAATACCTTTCACCCGACGTCGCCAAGAAAGTGCTGGCCGAGCAATCTCTGGACGGAATTCTGAAGGGTGAAAAATCGACGCTGAGCGTCATGTTTACGGACATTCGCGGTTTCACCCCAATGTCCAGAGGAATGGACCCACAGGAATTGATTAACCTGCTCAACTCCCATTTTGATGAGTCGATTGACATCATTGACCGCTATGGAGGGACACTGGATAAATTTATCGGTGATGCCATCATGGCATTTTTCGGGGCACCGGTTCATTACGAGGATTTTTATATGCGGGCCATCAACGCGGCAGTCCAGATGCAGAGAGCGACAGAGAAATTCAATTTCCAGCGGAAAGTGGAAGGCAAGGAGCCCATTCACATTGGCATCGGCATCAACACGGGAGATGTTGTTGTCGGTAATATTGGATCCAACAAGCGTCTAGAATATACGGTGATTGGAGAAACGGTAAATCTGGCCAACCGCCTGTGCAGTGTCGCCAAGAAAGGCCAGGTCATTATCAGCCAATCCACTTATGACCTGTTACCTAACAAGAGCATCGCTTCCCCCATCGACCAGGTAACACTCAAAGGAATCAGCGAGCCGGTGACCGTATACGAAGTGGTTTGGAAAAGCTAGAAATATGACGGATGTCATTTCCTTTAATGACATGAAGAACTAATATTTGACCAGAATCAGGAAAGGCTTCCCATATGCATCAACTCGGTAATTTCGCATTGACTTTGGCGATGGCACTGGCGGTTTTTGCAGTCATTTCTGCAATCATGGCCATCCGGCTCAAGCGTGGGGATCTCCTCCGCGTGGCGCAGAGGTCGGTGTATGGTGTCTTTGGTTCTGTATTGCTGGCCGCAGGCTGCTTAATCTACGTCCTGGTCACCGACCAGATGCAGATTGAATATGTTGCGTCGTATAGTAACCTGGCACTTTCAGCCTTTTTTAAGTATACGTTCTGGGCCGGGCAGGCAGGTTCTCTCCTTCTGTGGTCGCTCCTTTTGGCAGGATACAGTTTTGCTGTAACCTATCGATATCGAAACACGCACCTGCAGCTGATGCCCTATGTGATCCTCGTTACGATGGCCACCCAGGTGTTCTTTCTGGCGCTGAACCTCTGGTCGGCAAACCCGTTCAATGAATTGATAAGTGTTTCCGCCGACGGCTCACGCACAGTATTTACTCCGGTAGACGGCCGCGGTCTCAACCCGTTACTGCAACATCCGGCCATGATCATCCATCCCCCTACGCTCTTTATGGGATATGTCGGTTTTGTAATTCCATTTGCATTCGCCATGGCTGCTCTGCTTAGCAATCAATTGGGCGACGAATGGATAAAGCTGTCTCGCAGGTGGACTCTTTTTGCGTGGATGTTCCAGACTGCAGGCATCATGATGGGCGGCTGGTGGGCCTATGAAGAACTCGGATGGGGCGGTTACTGGGCTTGGGATCCCGTAGAAAACGCCTCCCTCATGCCGTGGCTTACCGGAACTGCATTTCTTCACTCGGTTATTATTCAGGAGAAGCGCGGTATGTTCAAGGTCTGGAATGTCTCCTTGATCATCGCGACCTATATACTCTGCATTTTCGGGACCTTTCTAACCCGTTCCGGTGTCGTCTCGTCTGTCCATGCCTTTGCTCAAGGTTCCATCGGCACGTTTTTCCTCAGTTACATAATTCTGGCTACTTCAATCTCAGTAGCTCTGGTTGTTCACAGATTACCGGGCCTGAAAAGTGACAATAAGCTAGATTCAGCATTATCCCGGGAGTCCAGCTTTCTTTTTAATAATCTGGTCCTACTTATTTCCTGTTTCTCGGTTCTGTGGGGAACGCTTTTTCCGGTCCTTTCCGAAGCGGTAACCGGTGAAAAGATCGTTGTCGGAGCGCCCTTTTTCAACAAGGTCAACATTCCAATTGCCCTCTTTCTGTTATTTCTAACGGGCGCGGGACCTCTTTTTGCGTGGCGCAGAACATCTCTTGGAACTCTGATGAAGACATTCCGGATTCCTCTTCTGGCCATGATCTTCGGAATCATCGGACTTTACTTTGCGGGTGTTCATCATCTGTACGGTCTGATGAGTTTTTCTCTCGCCCTGTTTGTAATCATCGCCATATTCACGGAGTTCTATCGCGGGACGATGGCGAGAGTCCGGTCCAATGCGGAGAATATTGCGGTCGCACTGAAAAATCTCATATGGAAGAATAAGCGGCGGTATGGCGGATACATTGTCCATTTCGGCCTCGTTGTTATCTTTATCGGCATCACCGGGACCATTTTTAATTACGAGACCAAGTCGCAAATCGGCGTCGGCGAATCGATCGATGTCCGCGGCTACACCGTCGTGTGTGAGCAGATCAGCGGTGAATCCAACGACAATTACGATTCACAATTTGCCATTCTTACACTTAAAAGAAACGGTGAAGTAATAGACCGTTTAAAGCCTGAATACCGTGTTTACAAGGCAAGCGAACAACCCACCACCGAGGTCGCTCTGCACAAGAGCCTTCGGGAGGATTTCTACACCGTGTTCACCGGGCTCGACGACTCCGGACAAAAGGCCATTCTTCAAATTTATGTGAATCCTCTGGTCGCGTGGTTGTGGTTCGGAACCGAGATTATGGTGTTTGGAACATTGATCTGTCTTTTGCCCGCATATCAGGAAGACAGAGTTGAGGTTAAGCTTCGACGTAAGGAAGGGGTTGCAGAAAATGCTTAGCTTGCTGCTTTTATGGATGCTTGGGACGGCCGCGCCGCAAACAGACGTGGGTTCCGCCCATTCGACGAAATTAAACACTGAACAGGCAACTCTTTTTAACAAAGTCTCCGACGGTCTGATCTGCCAATGTGGCTGCAATCTGGTTGTATCACAATGTGGTCATGTTAATTGTCCGTCGGCCGTCCCGATCAGGGCCAGCATTGAAACCATGATTTTGGATGGAAAATCTGAGACCCAGATCTTTGACTATTTCATGACCGAGTATTCATTCCGGGGAAACCCGCCGCCGGGGCGAAGCATCCTGTCCCAGCCCGCTACTGAAGGTTTTGACCTTATTGCGTGGATTGCGCCGTTTGCGATTCTGCTTGTTGCAGGAATAGCACTCGTGGTAATTATACGGCGCTCGTCGGGAAAGACAACCAGCGCCCCGCCGGGACAAGCCGAGAATAACATTGACAGTCGCATCGAAGAAGAACTAAAACAACTGGATTAAACATGCTTACCGCACTATTGGCTGTATTCAGCTTCGTAATGATCGCATTGGTATTGAAACCTCTTTTTTCAAAAACCTATGTCCCCTTTGATCCCCGATCGGAAAAAGAGGTCGAGTTGGAAAGACTTGTTATCAAAAAGAACAAGCTCTATGGCGACATCAAAGACCTGGACTTGGAATATCGTATGGGTAAGATGAACGATGTTGATTACCACGCATTACGAAAGCAATCGTTGGCCGAAGTGAGCGCCGTGATGAAGAAACTGGATGCCCTCGGGCACGAAGTACATGGCAATGGGAAGGTCACAGATCAACATCGGGAGCAACTGATCCGATCCATCAGACGGGTTATCGAGGTTGAAAAGGAAACCACGGGCCAAATTTGTGCCATATGTAATCACCAAAACGAAGCCTCATCACGCTTTTGCGCTCAATGCGGTTCAAAACTTAACGACGATCAATCATGAAAGCCATGACACTTCTGGTCACCTTCGCGGTGATCCTCTATTCCCAATCACTCACGGCCCAGGCAACGATTTACGGTAAAGTGTATAATTACACGACCAATCAAAAAGTCAATGCAGACTGGATCGTATTGGCCAAAACCGGGCAGGGTCTTGAAACGACAGCTCAGTTTGAGAACGCCTCAGAGTATCGGTTTGAAAATGTAGCACCGGCTCCCTCACCCTACTTGGTCAGGGTTTCCTATGGCGATGTGATCTATTCCCAGACCCTTCAAGTGCCGGAGTCCCGTGAATATCAGGTTGACGTTATCGTGTACGAATCGACTGCAAAATGGGAAAATATGATTGTCCGTGTACCGCATATGATTGTCGTCCGCAACGGAAACCAGTTGAACGTGGAGCAGACATACGAAATAACCAATCAGGGCAGGAAAACCTACCACGCAAAGGATCATAAGCTATCGACCTTCGAATTCAAGCTACCCGATAAGGTGACTTTTCGCGGTGTTATGACTTCTTATAATGGCAGCATCCCTCTCCAGGCCGTCGCGATGGACGTCAACGGAAACAAGGGTATCAACGTTGACCTCAAGCCAGGGACGACTCAAGTTCAGGTTACGTATTCGGCAGATTACAGTTCCGCGACTGCCAGCCTTGATTTCGAGACGGCAACGGATCTTACGGAGTTTAACGTTTTCGTTACACCCCACGATGTGTCCATTGCAGCTGCGCGATTCACCGCCATGAATGACGAAGAGATGAAGGCAAACAATTTTGCCGTCTACCGGGCGACCAACGTCCGTCGCGGAGAATCCCTGGCGATGACGCTGATGGGTGGCAGCAGCAGGCAGGCTGAGCATAATCACGACGATGGCGGAAGTATTGTAGCTGCAGAAAATGCCGTTCAGGCCAAAGCATTTGGCTGGATTGCGCTGTTTCTTTCTCTTCTTTGTCTACTACTTTTCTTCGGCGTCCAAAAGAAAAAAAATCTGCCAGCGTATCAGGCAAAGGAAAAAGGCAAGCCGTCGAAAGCAAAACGAAATGATCTTACGAAAGAAAGAGATCGATTGGCTGCAAAAATCGCCGATCTCGATGACGCATTTTCCAATCGAGACTTGGACGAAAAGACATATCACAAACAGCGTGCCCCGCTCAAGACTGAATTACGCCGGGTAGTTGAAACGCTCCATCATTGATGACCGCACCTGCCGAAGCCTTCATTGATTTGCGCGATGTGTGCCGTCAGTATGGAAGATTCCGTGCATTAGATCGTTTCTCCTGCACCTTTGCAAAAACCGACTTCACGGCAGTCTTGGGCCGCAACGGTGCCGGAAAATCCACCCTGCTCCGCATACTCTCAACTGTGCTAAAGCCGACGGACGGGCAGATTCTTGTTGACGGCATCAATATCCACAGAAGTCCGGCGGAGGTTTTACGCCACATTGGGGTTGTTGCTCATCACACTTTTCTCTATGGAGATCTGACTGCATACGAAAATCTCGAGTTCTACGGCAACCTGTATCAGGTTCCCCAATTGGAACAGAGAATCAATAATCTGTTGGACCAAGTTGGCCTGACCGGATGGTCCAACGAATTGGCACGCAAATTCTCGCGCGGTATGCAGCAACGACTCGCCATCGCGCGGGCATTGGTTCATGATCCGGCCGTATTACTGCTCGATGAACCCTACACGGGACTCGACCAAAAGGCATCATCCGATCTCGATGCCATCCTGAACGCATTCCATGCGCAAGGCCGTTGCATAATAGTCGTGTCCCATGACGTGGAACGGATCACCGGACTTGCCAGGAGAACCTTGTTGGTCGATCACGGAAAACTTGTCGCCGATACGAACCAGGGTATCGATACCAGAGAAATAGTAAACACCTATAAGAGTCTTCTAAAGTAGTGCAATTCACCGATCAACTGAAATCGATTGACAAGTTCGATTATCTGGCGGTTCTGAATAAATTTGACCGGCACCTTATCGAGGCCAAGAACAACTTTCTTCGCCAGTCCGATATGCTTCAGGCTGCCTTCCAGAATCTGCCCAATAACCTGATTATCTGCGGGATGGGCGGCTCTGCCATTGCAGGTGACTTCATAAAGAATCTCTATCAAGATCATATAAATATCCCAATTCATGTAATTAGAGATTATTCTCTGCCGAAATTCGTCGACTCGAGCTCCATGGTGATCCTTTCAAGTTATTCTGGCAACACAGAAGAGACCCTATCCGCCTTTGAAGATGCACTTTCTCGCCAAGCCAAGATGGTTTGTCTGACAACCGGCGGTGAACTTGCGCGATTGGCCCTTGGCAACAAGCGCGTCTTGTTTACGTTACCGTCTGGTTTACAGCCACGACAAGCACTCCCCTTTTCCTTAATCTTATTGATCGGTCTTGTGGAGACGTTGGTCGATAAGTCGGTAAACTGGAATCCCGTGGACGAATCTATCAAACTCAGTTCGCAACTTCGAGCTGACTATGCTCCCGATGGAAAAGCATGTCTCTTGGATGCCGCCTGTGCGCTAAGCGAAAAACCGGTTGCCATCTATTGCAGCGAAACGCTTTTTCCGGCCGCGGTACGTCTCAAGGGACAGTTAAACGAAAATGCCAAACTGCTGGCGTCTGCGGCGCCCGTTCCGGAAATGAATCACAATGAAATTGTCGGATGGGAAGGCTCAGTATCCAGTTGTAATGTCATTTTGTTGCGGGATTCAGGGGACCATCCCAGAGTCTCCGCCCGATTGGATATTCTTGGCGAGTTGCTGGCCAAGCGCACCAAGGTCCACACCGTGTACACTCAAGGCGTTTCCCTTCTGTCGAGATATATGTCGTTGATCTGTTGGAGTGACTGGATTAGCTACTATGCCGCCTTGGTCAAAAAGACGGACCCGACTCCCGTCGAGATTATCACCTACCTGAAAAACGAACTCGCGAAGATTCCTCAGAAATAA
>JAGQUY010000196.1 GCA_020438245.1 Bacteroidota bacterium | reverse complement strand
CAATGCCAACTTTCCTACCGTCGTGTACGACCTGTGGAGCAAGGTGGATTACAAATTGGACGCCGCAAACCGATTGACATTGAACTTCATGCTGCTCAACGACAATATTAAATATAATAAAGACTCAACGTTTATACGACGCGAATTCTTCAATAGCTCAAAACTAAACTACTACTCTTGGGTCAATTGGCATCGGGTGGTAAATACGAGACGATTTTATATGACGACCGCGGGTTTCCAAAGCCTGTACAAAAACGCGGACTTCGCGTTTGACGGCAGTTTCACGGCTGATAACGTGGATCAACGTTCCACAAAAGTGGTAAGCCTCAAACATGATCAGTATTGGAAAATATTTCCGGATCACACGCTTGAGTTCGGCGCCGAGTTCAATCAGTTTTTTGCAGACTATAACTATCGTGAGTTCAGGCTTAACCCAACTGAAACGACCGATTTCGCAGTAACAACCGATATTGTCCTGGTGGATCAGAAATTTGACGGACGGACGGCTGCCGGCTATGTTCAGGATACGTATGCCTACTCCGATCGATTGAGCTTCATGACCGGCCTCAGGCTTTCCTACCAAAGTTACTCAGCTGATCCTCAGCTTGCTCCCCGGGCGGCCGTAAGTTTCGAAGCCACCGACAACCTGAATCTAAAACTGGCATACGGCTGGTACTATCAGCCCGACAATTTCTTCAAAATGAAAGCATACGACAACCAATATCGGCTCAACCGCACACCTGAAAAAAGTATTCACTATGTCGCCAGCGCAGCCTATTCACCGCATGACAATATCGGCCTGACGGCGGACCTTTTTTATAAAGACTATCGGCGGCTTAACGACGACTATAATTTCGACTTTTCAAATCGGATAGAAGGCGTTGGCATCATAGACAAGAATTACAATACCCGGTCGGGCTATGCTACAGGATTTGATCTGTCCATGCGTCAACGATATGGCACCTTGAACTTACTGACCGTGGGTTATTCCTTCTCGGTGAGCCGCATACGAGATGACCGCAATATTGAGACACCGCGCGACTTGGATCGGACCCATTCGTTGGTCATCAATAATATTCATAATTTCCCGAACGCCATTACCTTTAGTTCCGTTTTTAGAATCCGTTCCGGCGATCCATACACCCCAAGTGCAGTGCAGATTCTCGGCGATAGCACCGTTGCAGACAGCCGCATTTTTTACGTTACCCGAAGAAAGAACAGCGGCCGTCTTCCCCTTTTTCATTCTCTTGATTTGCGTCTCGAAAAAAGATGGAACCTCAACCATGTCTATCTGGTTACGTATGCCAGCGTGATCAATGCACTCGATCACGATAATATCCGGCAAAAGAGCTGGAACCGCCAGATAGAAAACGGAAAACTCGTTGCTTTTACGCAGGAGAACCAATTGTATTTTCCCAGATTCTATACTCTCGGCATTAGTCTCGAATTCAGCGTACCCAGGAGTCGTTGATGAAGATCCTGTACGGTTTGCTGCTGGTCTCGGTCTTCATGGCCGGGTGCAACAGGGATACCCAAGTCGACGAAAAAACGGTCGGGACTACCATAGGGTTTGCCGAAGAAGATTTTGCTCAATCCGCACAACAAACTCGGGACGGTGGCTATATCATTACAGGCTATAGCAATAGCATCAGGGGCAACTATGACATCCATGTTGTGAAAGTAAACAGACAGTATACTGTTGAGTGGTCCAAAGAGTTCGGAAACAACAGCCCGGATCAGGGAAATAAGGTTATTCAAACGCAGGACGGCGGCTACGCTGTGGTCGGTACGGTTGCTATAACGTCGGGCAACAAAGACATCTTTGTCGTCAAAATGGATGCAAAGGGCAAAGTGCTTTGGTCCCGGCACTTCGGGGGAGGAAGCGCCGATGAAGGTCAGAGCATTATTGAGTTGCCGGATGCGAGTTTGGTTATTCTGGGGTCGACCTCCAGTTTTGGAGCCGGAAATTTTGATGTATATTTGATCAAGACCGATGCGTTCGGCAGGCCGCGATGGGTTCAAACGTATGGCGGATTTGATGCCGACCGGGGTTTTGACCTTGCCGCCACCAACGACGGTGGAATCATCGTTACCGGTTCAACAGCCAATTTCGGCGCAACCAAACAGGATGCGTTCCTCCTGAAGGTTGACGAAGCCGGAGCCCAGCAATGGTTTGTCATCTATGATGATTTTACCTCCTTTGCAAGAAACGAGGGGCGGGCCGTTGCCGTCACTCCCGACAGCGGTTATGTACTGGTCGGATTGACCAACAGTGGAGCGCCGTTCCCGTTGTACGATATTTTTGTGGTCAAGACAGATCTGAACGGAAATCGCCTGTGGAGTAGCAACTACGATTTTTCATCCTCTGACGAAGCATATGCGGTTCAAATTTCAAACGACCGGAATATACTGATTTCCGGCAAGACCTATCTTAATCACGCCTTGAACGACTATGAAATGCTGCTGTTGAAAATAAACCTCAATGGCGCTCTCTTGTGGACCAGGACCTATGGCGGACCAAAAGATGAAATCACCTATAGTCTGCAGCCCACATCAAGCGGCTACCTCATGGCAGGATACACGCAGAGTTATGGCGCGGGAAAATCGGATATGTATCTGATAGAAGTGGATGAAAACGGTGATCCCTTGTGACACGTAAATTCCAAACCAAGAAAAGCCGAGTTCTGCTGCTGCTTTTGTTTTTCTCCCCCACGTGCGACCAATCCGAATTTAACAAGAATACTGTTTCTTACCTCAACCTGGGTGATGCTGATTATATTTCGAACGCACATTCCACTCTGGACGGCGGTTTCCTTCTTGCAGGTTCGACAACCAGTGTCCGCAACAACGAAGACATGCTCGTCATCAAGCT
>JAGQUY010000195.1 GCA_020438245.1 Bacteroidota bacterium | reverse complement strand
GGATCCACGCGACGATCCAAACCGGAAAAGGCATAGCCGTTATCAAAACGAATACTGAAACGTACGTCGTTAATGGTTGACAATGCACGATCGGCAAACGATCCGACCTTTTTGGTCACATTTCGAAATGCGGTTCCGACCTTGGAGGTGTCTTCCGAAGAGCTCGACTCCTCAGAGCCGCTCGTTTCGGAACCTAAGCTCTTGAACCGATCGCGCCGACTTTTCTTAACATCCGGTTTTGGCGGAGATTTTTTTGACGTGGTTCCAAAGGGCTCTTTTACTACGGACACAAAAGATCGAAGACTGAATCCGGCGTCAATCTGAACCGTTCGGTTTATGGTGGATGACTCATTAAACTGAGTGACCGGCGGGCGCTGTCTACGTGAGGCAGCGTTAGATGTATAAGCTATGGAATGGCTCAGGAAAGAAAAACTCAACGGCGTATAGGTGATATTGAAGCTGTTTGTCGCCGAAAAGTCGCGGTTGAAAATGAGCGAATCCGGAGTTTGACCGCCACGTATGGTGTCTATGGATTTGTCGAATGTGAAGTCATTGAAACCGTCAAAAGGATTCAAACCTTTGGCGACGCCGGTCAAAATTTCCGAAGCTGACAACCCTCGCAAATCGGAGTCGTATTTTGCGTTGAGGGTTGATGTGATTGTGTTCCAGGGTGAAATTGATATGCCATAACCCCTTGAGGATGTTAGTGTTGACAGTTGCGGTTTGTAAATTGGAGTTCCAAAGGTGCCGCGCTCAACTGTTTTGTCTTCGGTGGATGACAATGAGAAATCAGTTGAGACATTACTGATTACGGCATAGTTGATTTCCGTATCACCAAAATTCTTCAATAAAGAGCCGATGATCGGGGCTCCTGTCAATGGCGTCCACCGAAATGGCTTCCAGGTTCTCTTTTTGAAAGGAAGCGAGTAGGCGGTCCGACTGGTCCACACCGTCGTTTCTTTGGACAAAATCTGAGGGTTCTTTTGTTCTGTCAACGAGTAACTGAACGAGCTGCTCAACGGATCAATCGTATAGCGTACAAGCCAGAAATTCTTTTCGTTTCTTGCTTTGCCAAAGCTTATACTAAAACTGCGTGCCAACGAAGAGCTCCTGTAAGAATCTCCAAAATTCTCTGCGAAATGAACCAAACTGTCAATTCCGGCACTGTCAAGAGCCAACTGACGAATGTAGGCCGTATCAGTTCCAATCAATCGGACCTGTAAAAGGCTGTCGTTGACGGAAACTTCTTGTGTCCGTAGAGAAATTAGGTTCGTGCGATTTTGATCGGATGCTTGAGATACAAGAATGTCATTGCCCGGCAGAAACTTTGGTGACGATTTGCTGGATGTGACGGAAAACGATAAAGGTAACGTGATACCCCAATTTTCCAGTTGAAATTTTTGAAGTCCAATATTGCCTGTCACACTCCAAGAGGTTGTGTTGGCTCCATTTGGATTGGGTCGTTCGTCAATTCTTCTGAATTCTGCAGTTTGATGCTGGAGATAGGTGCTCACCGAACCGAAATCTGACAAATTGAAAGACAGCGCGGCTTTGACAGCTTGCCCCGGCTTGTCATTGGCGTTGGTTAGTCTCAACTCATCAAACCATACATCGCCGGAATACGGCCTCAAGGTTTCGTAGTTGTTAACGCCAAGAGTCAGCAATTTCACACTGGCGAGGGACGGATTACCCTTTATCCTAACAAACTTTCCATTTCCAATTGGAAATGTCCGAATACCGAATTCGTCAGCAGGGACATCCTGGTCGATTTTTCGGGCTGAGAGCTCCTGTAAATCAATATCAAGGAAGTTCCTTTCGTTCCAATCCTGATAAAGCGGAAGCTCCAGTTCATAATAATTGAATGACCCGTCGCCAAATCTTAGAAAGTAACTTATCGGGCCAGGCGTGTCATTGTCTATCGGCAGAACGATAGAGCCAGAGTTGCTTCGATCACCGTGAACGAACATGCGCAGTCTATCATAATTCCTGAAGTCTAACGGTACCCGGAAACTTTTTACAATTTGAGCGGTAGCCAGTGGAGGGAGGCTATTTAATTTGAGATTCAGAGACTGTTCCTTGGTTTCTCGGCGGCGCCCATCCGAAGATTGATTGGTTAGGAACTCCCTTTTGACCCCGGGAGGCTTCGTGTATTCGCCGCCCTCTTCGGTACTGATCGATGATATTTCAACAACCTGACGCACATCATCCGGATCGGGCTGCTTCCCATTGGGATCGAGAACTACCCCGCCCGGAGTTTCGTTGGCAAATGTCCATTCACTGGTGACGAATTGAAATTCTGCAATTTGCAATGCAATCACGTCGTTCGAATTGGATTCGGGGGTTATCCAAATTCTGGCGTTGGAAATGTTTTCAAGTTTTGCGTCCCCGACCGTTGTGTCGGTCTTGAAAATAGGAATTCGGTATAACACCCAGTCTTCTTTGCCGCGCCCAATGATAAGTGATTTATCAGCACTTGTGGTGTCTGTTGAAAAAGAATAACTCAAGTAATTGTTACGGTTGTCAATTACAGCGTTTCCGTTAAGATCTTCGGTGTCCGGAATCTTGGTGATTCCGTCTGCGGCATTTCCCTGCAACCCGTTGGGCTTTAAGAAAGATAAATTGTTGTTCTCGATCGCATCCGTGATGACCTTCACGTTTGTAATCTGTGCTTGATCACGATCCCAGTTGTCGCCAAACGGGTCGTCTGCACTTACATTGATGAGACCCCAAGGAAACGCAAGTTGCAGTGAGTCAATATATGCTTGTTGCAAAGGGCTCAAGTTCTGGTTTCCCGGAGTTATTCCTCTGGAAAGCAATGTGTCGGCTTCCTGTTGATCGTCGTAGTCGTCAAGGCCCCTGTCAAGCCTCTCGTCGAAACCAATCGTCAGTCCTGATTTAACCTCCCGATCGGCTTTTGAGTTTCCATTTTGATCCTCGGAGATTTGTCCGATGTCTATATGGATTTTCGCAGTTCCCTGATAATTCTTCACCCATAATTCTATGAAACGACTGTTTGATAGTTCATTTGCAGCGCTTGTTGAAAAGCCCTTGATAATACCGCCCCATGAATCTTTTGGGTTAGAGGCAGTGGGTTGAAGGGCCAAACCAAGGGTAATGACATTGTCTCCGGCCGTGGTTTGTAAGAAGGAAATATTCGAACGGGGCTCCTGCTTTTGAAACCATACCAGGTAGCCCCTGTCCATTGGGTTCCGGTCAACCGGCGTGCTGGCAAATGTCCATGCTTTGCGGGTTGTTCCCAAAGGAAAGGTCCTCTTGACGGCTTCAAAATCGTCAACGTAGGCAACTCCGCCTTCATCGTTTTTCATCAGACCGTTGCTGGTATTTGGGTTTGGAATGATTTTGGCGTATTCGGCTCGGAAGTTGATCTTTGACGGCGCGACGGAGTTTACAAGAGGTAGATAGTTAACCAGTTTGGTAAGATATTTTGCTTCAAAGTCAAGATTGGTATTTACATCCCAAACGAAATTGGTAAACGGTTCTTCACCCAATTGAACACGTTTGTTGATGGTTGACTGACTCTGAAAAAGAGCGGTGGTTCCGATAAAGCTGTTTCCGCCAAAACCCAGATCAATAAGACTGTATTCTGCGCGAGCGCCAAAAATTGATTTCTTTTCGATTTGAAACAACTGGGCTTGCTCATATCGAATTTCCAGATTGGCATCCGGCAAAGATGCTTCGGGGGAAAGTAGCTCAATGGTACCGGAAAAATAGTCAATCACGTAATCAACGTCCTTGGTTAGCTGAGTTCCGTTGAGCACGACCTCTTCGCTTCCTTCCAATATATTAATGCCGAGGTTGTAGGACGAGCTCTTCTTGCTGGTCGTCATCTCGATATTAAATACATCTGATTTTTGAAATTCGGCATCGTTGGAGGGGATCCTGGCCAAGTCGTAGATATTTGGAAAATGAAGAGTATCAAGCGGGTAAACTTCCTGTGAAAACCCGGGTAAATTGCCCGGCTCGGGGTCAAAGGGTCGCAGCCTGGGAAAAGTGAGGTACCCGTTCAGATAGTTCAGCCCATATCCATACTCATCGTTATCGACGATGTCGTCTGAACCGGTGCTTGAAGTTGCTTGGGCCTTTTCGTCGACATGCAGTATCTTGAGAAGACTTGTCGTCTGCCCGTTACGATCGGTAATCGTTGTCGTAGCTGTTGTTCGATTGAAGTTCGGACTGTAGGTTATTTTTAGGGTGCGGGCATCGTCTTCACTCAGGCTGGTGACGCGAAAATCGTAGACATTTTTCATTTCCAACGTCCAGCTGGGATCCGTTGGCAACGGATTGTTGGACCAGACAAGTTTGAGTCTCAGGTACGTGGGGTCGTCTATGTAGCCAACTGTTTGTGAATTTGTCTTAAACCATGCGGCTAACAAGGTTCCAGGTGAGATGCTGTTTCGCAACTCCAGGATGCCGAGCTGATCATTATAAGTATATTGGTCAGCCGGCACCAATTCAAACACACCCTCCACCGCACCGTCATTGTCCATATTCTGAATCTGTTCTTTTGTGTAATTACGAAGATTAGGGTCTGTAAGCAGGGTGATATTATTGATGGCGATGCCCGGGATGCTTCCAGGAACGGAACTACTCGTAGGGTTAAATTTATAGACTTGTAATCCGATGATCCGGTTCGCATCACTTACGATATGAATGCCATTCGGCGAGTAATTCTGGTAGTTGTCCCGGTAGGCCTCTTGCAGGAAGAAAAATTTCGCTTTCGCATATTCCTGCGCTTTCAAGTTTATCGGGGTTGATGTTCCTCCCCCTTTGAAAGTCAAACGGGTCTTTTCTCCCCGCTGAATACTGGCGATGGTGGTAACATTGAGGTTGGCAAACTTGAAGAGCGCTTTTACGCCGAACAGTCCTTTGTTTTGACCTCCTGTCGTCACGAATTCTGTTCCCGGCAAACTGAGATCGATATTTCCCGCCTCCAGCTTCTGCAATATTTCATCGTCAAAACCCGTATACGTGACTTTAATGTTATTTTCAAAATCAAATTCCCGCTCACTATCCTGGTCAAAAAGAATCTCGACTTTTTTTCCTATGGTTCCTCGCAAATTGAATCGCTGTCGTTGTTCAAATTTTGGCGTAAAGGTGGAGTTTCGTCCGGTAGTTGAATTCTGATTGGACGTCTTTTGTTGTTCACCGGACACACTTAAGTTGATGTTTCCTGTCGCATCGACAACGACTTCATCCCCGCCAAAGATTTTTTGAAAAGTCTCATTGGTGGTGACACTGGTTCTGAAAAGCTCCAGAGCACCGCCCGCTTGACTTTCCGCCGTTCCTACACTGCTGGCGACGCTCTTATTGAAAAGATTTCGTGCCTGAAAATCAAAGGAGGCTTTTACATAATCATCCTTTGAAACAAGGGTCGGCTGAAGTAACGGGCTCTGCGTTCTTCCGTATTGATCTGCAAATAGGTAATACGACCCCGTTGAATCAAGGCTCGTTCGAACCGTGTAATTCGGCAGTAATGTCTGGGTTTGCGAAAAATCTACGACGGAGCCCTTGAGAAGAAGGTAATTTTCATTAGGGTTTATCGAGATTGCACCAAAGAACTTGTAGGGGTAAAGGCTGAATCTCCCGCCGGAAGATGCCGTGTCGGCAGCAAGGGATCGATTGGCCAACTCAAGCAGGTCTTCTGACATGCCCGCTTGAATAGGGCCATTAAGTCCAACGAGGTCGGTCGTCCCGATAATCAGTCGAAGAATGGATTTTTCGACGCGATCGGCGTATCTTGACGAACTGATGCTGACGCTGTCTTCTTGCGCCACAATGGAAGAGGAAACCAAAAGAAGCGCGGAGAAAAACCAAAAGTTCCTTATTTTCACTTACTACTCACCCAATAGAGTAAAGTTGGCAAGATCATCGAGTAGGTTTGTAGAAAAGGTCCTTAGTCTCCCTCCGGCAAAACGATGAGTAAATTTACTTCAGGACTGTGATAGATTCAAGCGTATTATTTATTCCGTTTCAACTCTGCCGGGATATCCACAACACCCCGTCTTGATTTGTGCCCAGACCCGGGACTCTGCGAAGTGGCTCAATGCGGTAGTGGCGTTTATTCGAAAGAGTAGACAAATCATTTTCATAGGACTTTCCCCTCAGGAACAACATCGTTCCCGATCCCGACAGTAAAGGCGCGCTCATCTGAACCAATTTGTCCAACGCTGCAACTGCTCTTGCTGTGGCAAATGAAAATGACTTGGCAAACGAATCGATATCAGCCATCTTCTCAACTCTATCATTGACGACTGTAATCTCTTTCAGTTGAAGCTGCTCGATGGTTGCTTCGATGAACTTAGCTTTTTTCGAAACGGATTCTGTGAGGCAAAAGAAAGTCTGAGGGAATAGGATTTTTAGAACAATCCCCGGAAAACCGGCGCCACTTCCAATATCCAGAACCCGGTCTTTCTTGGTGAATTTGAAAAAATGGGCAATGCAGGCGCAGTTTGCAAAATGCCTGTCCGCAAGATTGTTTTCCTTCCTGGAAAAAAGATTGATTCGAGTATTTGACTCAATAAGTAAGTCATGATATTGTCTTATTTGTGAGGCTTGATGATCACTTAGCTTGAAAACGTTTTTGCTGAACAGATCTGTGAATGCACCTATGGTTGTAATCATCAAACAATCGAATTGCGTTTTTCGAGATATACAAGCAGGATGGATATGTCCGCCGGCGTAACTCCGGACACTCTTGATGCTTGTCCAATGCTCTGTGGCTGGATCTTGGCCAACTTTTCTTTTCCTTCTTTGGAAAGGCTTCTGATTGAGTCGTAATCAAAATTCGCTGGAATTCTCTTCTTTTCCATACGAAGGAATCGATCCACCATCTCCCTCTGTTTTGCAATATATCCTTCATATTTGACTGAAGTGTCAACTTCCCGCAAAACATCCGGACGCAGCGGCTGATCGGGTGCGACCGTCCCATATAAAAGATCGGGTGCGATCTTGAGGATATCTGAAAGGTGGATATTTGGTCGCTTGAGAAGGGTGGCTACTGAAACTGGCTCTGTCAAAACGGAACTTCCGCGCTGCCGCAAATACTCATTGATATGCTCCGGCTTGATGTTTGTCTGCCCAATTCTCTCTTGGCAGTTCCTTGAAGAATCCGCTTTCTCCACCGTTCTCGCGAATTGGGCGTGGGATACCAGTCCTATTTCGTATGCCTTTTTTGTCAGCCTCAAGTCAGCGTTATCAGATCTCAACAAGAGACGGTGCTCAGCCAAGGATGTGAATATTCTGTAAGGCTCCAGCGTGCTTTTGTTGACCAAGTCGTCTATCATGACGCCGATGTAGGCTTCATTTCTTTCTAGAACAAATGAATCTCGGCCTTTTACCAAAAGCGCGGCATTGGTTCCTGCCATCAGCCCCTGTGCCCCAGCCTCTTCATATCCCGACGTACCATTTATTTGCCCAGCCAAAAAGAGCCCTGCAATACCCTTCGTCTCCATATTCTTGTTAATTTGGTAGGGTGGAAAAAAATCGTACTCGACGGCATATCCAGGTCTGAGCATTTTAACCGCTTGCAAGCCCGGTATCGATCTCAGAGCCTCTTCTTGAATGTTGGCCGGTAAGCTCGTCGAAAATCCGTTGACGTAGTATTCGGGGCTCTCATATCCTTCGGGCTCCAGAAAGATCTGGTGGCGCTCCTTATCAGCAAACCTACTGATCTTATCTTCTATTGACGGGCAGTAGCGAGGCC
>JAGQUY010000194.1:364-1715 GCA_020438245.1 Bacteroidota bacterium | reverse complement strand
GGTCAGCGCTTTGGTGAAATGGAAGTTTGGGCTTTGGAGGCTTATGGAGCCGCGCATACACTGCAGGAAATTCTGACCTATAAGTCGGATGACGTTGTGGGACGTGCGAAGGTATACGAATCAATTGTCAAGGGTGACAACTTGCCCGAGGCAGGCATTCCGGAATCCTTCAACGTTTTGGTGCGCGAATTACAGGGTCTCGGTCTTGAAGTCAAAATTGTCTAATAACCAGTCAACGAAGGTGCAGACTATGCACATTTCGAATAAGGAGATGTAACGTGACCTACTTATCAAACACGAGTTTGGCCAAGAATTTCTCCAGCATTACGATCGGAGTGGCTTCACCAGATGCAATCCTGAGCCGCTCATATGGGGAAATTACGAAGGCTGAGACGATCAACTATCGCAGCTTCAAGCCGGAAAAAGACGGTTTGTTCTGCGAAAAGGTGTTCGGTCCTGTCAAAGACTGGGAATGTCATTGCGGAAAATACAAACGGATCAGATATAAAGGAATCATTTGTGATCGTTGCGGCGTTGAAGTCACCTTAAAAGCCGTTCGAAGAGAACGTATGGGTCATATTTCGTTGGCCGTACCCGTTGTGCATATTTGGTTCTTCCGATCGTTGCCATCCAAGATCGGATCCCTGCTTGGTTTGAGCATCAAACAGTTGGAAAAGATTATCTACTACGAGCACTATGTTGTAATTCAACCGGGTAAGAGCGGATTGAAGTACAGGGATATTATTCCCGAAGAGGAATTGTATCGGGTAAAGGAAGAGTTGGGTGCCGATAACGAGGCGCTCCCGGCAAATCATCAGGACAAGTTTATTGCTTTGATTGGTGGTGAGGCGATTAAGGAGATGTTGAAGAGAGTTGATGTAGAACAAACCTCCATTGATTTGCGTCGGGTTCTTCGGGATCCAAATACCTCAATGCAGAAACGCTCGGACGCGTTGCGTCAACTTAGAGTCGCTGATGCATTTGTGATCAAAGAAAAGGATTTCGAAAACCGGCCCGAGTGGATGGTTTTGGATGTGGTTCCCGTGATTCCTCCTGAATTGAGACCGCTGGTTCCTCTTGAGGGGGGACGTTTCGCGACGTCGGACTTAAATGATCTCTATAGACGTGTAATTATTCGTAACAATCGCCTCAGGAAACTAATTGAAATCAAGGCTCCGGAAGTTATTCTGCGAAATGAGAAGCGGATGTTGCAGGAGTCAGTTGATTCGTTGTTTGACAACTCCCGAAAGACCGCCGCAGTACGAAGTGACAGCAATCGTCCTTTGAAGTCTCTGTCAGACATGTTGAAAGGCAAACAGGGTCGGTTCCGTCAGAACCTGCTCGGTAAGCG
>JAGQUY010000194.1:0-228 GCA_020438245.1 Bacteroidota bacterium | reverse complement strand
TCAAGACGGTGAAGAGCGCCAAACGAATGGTCGATAAGCATGGACCTGAAGTTTGGGAAATATTGGAGAAAATAGTCGAAGACCATCCAGTGCTACTGAACCGCGCTCCCACGTTGCACAGGCTTGGTATCCAGGCTTTTCAACCGGTCTTGGTTGAGGGTAGGGCCATTCAGGTGCATCCGCTTGTCTGCGCCGCGTTCAATGCAGACTTTGACGGCGACCAGATGG
>JAGQUY010000193.1 GCA_020438245.1 Bacteroidota bacterium | reverse complement strand
CAAAACAAAGATAGGGATCCGACAACCGAGCGCTTGGATTTCACACTCGTTTTACAAACCAAAGTAATGCCATGAAACCTCAACTCACCCTCCTCATAACCACGGCAGTGGTCCTGGCCATCGTTTCCGCGTTCCTGGTCGTTGGATTCCTGCCGCTCCACAAACAACACCGAAACGACGAGACGGCCCTTCAGGGAGCAACAATGCGGATCGCGGAACTTCACAACCGCATTCATGAGCTGCCGGCTCTGAAAGCCGAATATTCTTCGCGGCTTGCAGAGCGGGGCCGTCTCTCCAACCTGCTGGTCAATCCCGACAGTGTTTCCGGGGCGGTCGGTCAGATCCACGAATTATGCCGGCAGTACCAGTTGAACCTCAAGCGGGTCACGGCCGTTGTAGATACGGTTTGGTCGGTCGAACCGGAGTCGGAGTTCAGCGCCCCCCTGACGTTGCTGCTCAGGTTGGAAGGACGATTTCTTGATTACGGCCTTATGATTGAAAACAGCTCAAAGCTGCCCTTCTATTTTCAAATTACCGATTTCCGGATAGTCAAACCCGAAGACGGATCCACTCTTACCATCGAAGCCCGTGCGGCAGTACGACTCAGAAAGGACAGTCATGAAGCAGTCCGTTAGCAAGACGCAGAAAATACTGTTCGTCATCTTGGGAATGGCTGCACTGTATGCCGGCTATGATCTATCGACCGGCAGGAAGCCCGTCCCGGCAGAAAAGAAAAAGACTGCAGACGTAATATCTGACGTCAAGAACTCACTCCCGACCGCTGCTGCCAAACCGACTATCGGTGCGATCCCGGTCTATCCTCAATGGAAGCGCGATCCGTTTGCAGGAAAATTCGAGTCAAGCCTGAGATTGAATGTCGGTAAAATGATTGAAACCATGTTGATGCCGAAAATGGCCAATTTCGATTTGACCGCCATTTCACGAAGCGGAAAGCAGTCGTTTGCGGTCATCAATGACGAGATCGTCGGTATCGGTGAATCTGTCAATGGTTTTCGGGTAATTGAAATACTGAATAACGCCGTCGTTCTGAAAAAGAACGACTACAGCTTTACCATCACGTTACCGGACGAAAGTCTGGATTTCTAAGGAGGTCTTATGAAATTCTTTTTGATTTCAATACTCTGGAGCCTGCTCGTACTGCCTTTGCAGTCGGCCGCTCAGACCTCCGATTCCTCCGCATTCAACCAGCGGCTAACCATGAATTTCAAAGATGCCGACCTGCTGAGTATTCTGCGGCTGCTGGCGCGTCAAAATCAGCTCAATCTCGTGGCCAACAACGATGTCAAAGGACGAGTGACAGTTCACTTCAACGATGTGACGCTGGCCGAAGCGCTCGAGACCATTTTGAAGTCCAACGGCTTCGACTACTATATAGAACGCGACATCATCTATGTGAAACCGGTGGAAACAGAACGCTCTGCCAGAATGATCACCCGAATATTCGAATTGCATTACACCGACGCCTTCGATATGAAGAGCGCCGTGCAAAGCATGCTCTCCAAACGCGGCAGGGTGGAAGCCTTCAGCCGAAGCCAGGATGGAACGATTGAGCAAAAACGATCGACCATGATGTTGGTCTGTGACACCGAATCGAATGTGGCTACGGTGGACTCTCTGGTGCACCGCCTCGATGTAGCGCTCGATCAAGTCATGATCGAAGTTCGCATGTATGAAGTTACGTTTGACAATACCTCCGATGTCGGAGTCGGACTGCCGACTGCCATAACCGGTAAGATCAACGATGCTCGCAATCCGGATGATCCAGGTGCCGCTACCGACTATACGGCTATTATTCCATTGGAAGACAAATTGCAAAATATCGTCATGGGCAAGCTGAGCATCGAGCGCCTCATGTTTTCGTTGAACTTTCTCAAGACCGAAACCAACTCCAAACTGGTTTCCAATCCCAAAATACTCACGATCGACAACCGGAAAGCTGAGATTTCCGTCGGCACTACCATACCCATACGTACGATCAGCCGAAGTGCCGCGGGAGATATCATCGCCTTCACCGACAAGAATGTCGATGTAAAAGTTTCCGTTACACCCCGCATCCATCCTGATTCAACGATGACGCTTCTGATCGAGCCGCTGATTGAGGACATCGTCGGTTACGTTGGAGATGAAAACAACAGACAGCCCATCATTTCCACCCGTAAAGCAAGAACGCAGGTTGTTATCAAGAATAATGAAAGTGTGGTCATTGGGGGGCTGCTGAAGGAGTCCGAAGTCGACGTGACCTTTAAAGTTTGGTTATTGAGTGATATTCCACTGCTTGGCAGACTCTTCACCCGCAAAACCAAGGAAAAGAAAAAGACCGACCTGCTGATTTTTCTGACGCCGCATATCATTCCTGCAATTCGGTCATAAGGAATAGGATCATGTCCACCTCCGCACTTGATACACTGCTCATCGATGCTTTTCGGAAAGGCGCTTCCGACATCCATCTATCGGCCCATCACTTTCCGTTGATGCGCCACCACGGTGAGCTTCTTCCCATGTCGACTTCTTCTTTGGGACACGATGGTTTGCATTCCATGCTGATGGAAATTCTGTCGGAGGATCAACAAAGGGCCTTCGCTGCCAACAAGGAACTGGACTTCGCCTATGAAATAGCCGATGTATCCCGGTTTCGCGTGAATTTGTATCTGCAAATGCGCGGCGTTGCTGCGGCGTTCAGAACGATTCCGAAGCGTATTTTGAGTCTGGAAGAGCTTGGGATGCCTGAAGGTGTGTATGATCTGGCCCGACTGAAAAAGGGTCTGGTGCTCGTCACCGGTCCCACCGGCTCCGGCAAATCGACCACTCTCGCCGGAATGATAGATCTCATCAATCAGGAACGCCACGATCACATTCTGACGATTGAAGATCCGATCGAGTATACCTACACGCCAAAAAATTGTCTGGTGTCCCAGCGGGAACTGGGACCGCATACGCATTCATTTGCCAATGCGTTGAAAAGTGCATTGCGGGAAGACCCGGATGTTATCCTGGTGGGTGAAATGCGTGATCTGGAAACCATTGCCCTTGCCATCACTGCCGCGGAAACAGGACATCTTGTTTTTGCGACGCTGCATACAAAGAGCGCTGCGGAAACCGTGGACCGCATCGTGGATGTATTTCCCAGCGACCAGCAACAACAAATCCGGGTTATGCTGGCCAATACGATTCAAGGAGTCATCGCCCAACGGTTGCTCCGCAAGGCCGACGGCAGCGGGCGGGTTGCCGTCAATGAGATCCTCGTGGCAACCGCAGCGGTCCGCAATCTGATAAGAGAAAACAAAACCCATCAGGTGTATTCCGCCATACAAACTGGCGGGCAGTTTCACATGCAAACCATGGATCAGTCCCTGACAACATTCTATCGGAAAGCACTGATCTCAGTAGAGGATGCGCGCCGAGAGGCATACGACAAGGAACTTTTTAAATGATTGTATATTCGAAGGGAGGGTTATAACTTTATGTCAATCTCAGTCACAGAAACCAACCAGGCCCCGCTCGTGGCAGACGAATCCATCCAAAAAGTTCGTGTCGCCATCATTGACGACGAAACGGGCATGCATTACATCTTCTCACAGCATCTGCCTTCATCAAAATACCAAGTAACCACATTTGCATGCGCCGAGGACTTCTTGTCCCGGATTGACCTGGAAGGGCCCGACGCTGTTCCTCACCTTGTCCTTCTTGATTATAACATCCCTGATCATATGAACGGGGTTGAGGCGCTCGCAAAAATCAAGCAGGCATTCCCGACAACCGAGGTGGTCATGCTGACTGCGCACGGTGATACACGTATTGTCGTCGAGGCCATCCGTACAGGTGCGTTCGATTACCTGCTCAAACCCTGCAGTGCCGATGAATTGCTGGTTACGGTAGAACGGGCAGTTGAACACCGGGATCTGGTCTGCGAAGTGGAGTCGCTGCGTTCCACCTTGCGCAGCCGCCAGTCCTTATCGTATGTCATGGGCTCGAGTTCTGAAATCAAGATTGTTCAT
This sequence comes from Bacteroidota bacterium, assembly GCA_020438245.1. GTDB lineage: Bacteria > CLD3 > CLD3 > SB21 > SB21 > JAGQUY01. Next base: position 270 of record JAGQUY010000193.1, on the reverse strand, counting down.
GAGAGTGTTGAACGTGTTGCCGGGACTACCTTCAGCGTGCTTATTCAGGGCGAGAGCGGGACCGGAAAAGAAGTTATCGCGCGGGCCATTCACGATATGAGCCCCAGAAAGGACAAACCCTTCATTGCCGTCGATTGCGGCGCCATTCCGTCCACCTTGATTGAGAGCGAGCTGTTCGGATATGAGAAAGGCGCCTTTACCGGAGCAGAAAAACGCAAGGAAGGGCTCTTTGAAGCGACCAAGGGAGGCACGCTTTTTCTGGACGAAATC
>JAGQUY010000192.1 GCA_020438245.1 Bacteroidota bacterium | reverse complement strand
ATCCCCCTCAGTCCGTAAGCGAAACGTTTGATGACTTTTGACTTTGCAGCATGGATCGTTCGGCCGCATCAAGCAGACTCGTCACCTCTTGTCCATCTGGTCCATAGGTGGCAACCCCGATCCGGGCATCCAGAAGGATCTGTCGATCCTGCAAGGTGACAGTGGTTTGTCTGAGTTTTTCAAGAACTCTCGCCGCGCAGCTCTTTGCTTCGTTTACCGAATTGTTGACCAACATCAGAGCAAGTCGGTCCTGGCCGAGTCGGCCGGCCACATCAATATGCCTTTTTTCACCGTGGATTATGGACGCCGCTTTTTCGATGACCAAATCGCCACCCGGAATTCCGAAATTTTCATAAATGTGTTTAAGATAATCAAGACCGAACACGACCAGAGAAAACGGCATGGAAAATCTCTTTGCGCGTTCAATCTCATCGGCCATTTGGTCACAAAACGCCCGCAGGGGCACCATTCTCGTCAGAGGGTCAATCGACGTTTGCAGAGCAATATGCGTATCCAGATGAACTCTCGCCAGGGCTAGCCCAGCCAGATAGCACATCGTTTCGATGAATTGTACATCGTACAGATCCCACGCCTGAGCGAAATGTCTTTCGAGATGAAGAATGCCGAAACAATGTCCCTGATCAATCACAGGAACTGAAAGTAGGGTCCGTTCCTGACCTTTAAAAACCGCCTGGCCAACATAACTCCTTGAACCGGTAGCCAGTGCCTGTCCTTCATTTCTTCCCGTTAGTACCATTACTGTTCCGGTGTCGTACAACTTGGAGCCGAATGTCTTGACCAGTTCCCATTGATGATTGGGCGCCCTAAGCCACATGAGTACCGAATCGTAGGCAATATTCTGACGGACAGATTCAACCAGATGGCTGATGATCAGATCGTCCTGGTTTTCTGAGGCAATCAATTCCTGATAGTCCTTGGTTACCTGCTGCATCCGGCGAAGCTTATTTTTTAGATAAATGCCGTCGATGTTCTGAATTGTCTGTACAAGGAGATGCGCGTATTGAACAAGGGTATCCGTCTCTTCCACCCCCAGCGGTAACGCACGGTCAATCCCCAACGCACCCAGTAAAACATTTCGTCGCGCCAAGGGCACAACGGATAAAGGAAGCTCCGGCTGGCCGCCCTCGTAGAAAAACATCTTTTGCCCTTCACTGGAGTACGGCTTGGGATCAAGAAGCAGTGCGTTCAAGGCACTCATGCTTGAATCGTCCGATGCAGCCCAGCGACTTCGTGTCGAAAAACGATCAGACTCTGATCGGAAACTCTGCAAAATCCACTCGCGATCAGATTCACTCCACAAATACAAAAAGGTGGTATTGGCTTTAAACGCCTGGTGAATCAAGGAAATGATGATGTCTGAGGTTTGGTTGAAAAAAACCGAAGCTTGTGTGTCATCAAAAATATCCATTCCGGGATCCGCCGCCTCGCTGGACTCACCCTTGAAGTCGTCTTCCGAAGTTTCCTCAACATCCACCCACGTGCGGGTTACCGCGATCAGATAAACGCCCAATATGGCGATGGTGTATAAGGCGGTGAGAAGGAGGGCGGCCTTGGAGTAAAAACTGGCGACGATACCAATTAGAAAAATCACAACCAGGCCGATCAGTACGGCCGGTCTTCTAAAATATTCCAAAAGTTGTTGTGATGCCATGAATTGATCAATAACAGGTTCGCAAAAGTTACACAATAAAGTCAATGAAAGTCAATGAGCGCGTTCCTAAAACAAAAAGGGAGCGACATGCGCTCCCTTTTCACATTTTTCAGCTTGTCCGGCTCTTATACTTCCATGATTTCTTTTTCTTTCTGCGCAACAATGTCGTCGATTTTCTTGATATAACTGTCGGTCATTTTCTGCGTTTGGTCCTGGGCGTCTTTTGAACCGTCTTCGGAAAGTTCATGGGCCTTTTCGGCCCGCTTGATGTGTTCGTTCGCTTCGCGACGAACATTTCGAATAGCTACTCGTCCGTCCTCTGAATACTTTTTTGCCAGCTTGACAAGTTCTTTTCTTCGCTCCTCGTTCAATGCCGGAATCGGAATGCGAATCAGCGTTCCATCGTTTGCCGGATTCAACCCGAGATCAGCCATCTGAATTGCTTTTTCAATCACCGAAATCAAACTCTTGTCCCAAGGCTGAACGGTCAACAACCTGGCTTCCGGTGCCGACACATTAGCGACCTGATTCAACGGGGTCGGCGTACCATAGTATTCCACCTTCAGCCCGTCCAGCAGTGTCGTGGTCGCCCGTCCACTGCGAATCTTGGAGAGCTCCGCCCGAACAGTTTCCAAAGTCTTCTTCATTTTCTCTTCGGTATCGTGCAACTGCTTACTTACATCAAACATCGTTCACCTCATATGGATAAAGCCGTTGCAAATCTAAAGCCGGCATGAATGGATTTCAAGAAAAAAGGCGCCTACCTGTCGGCGGTATCTACTGAACTCTTGTTCCGATCACTTCCCCCTGAATGACTTTCTTGAGATTTCCACGAGTTTTCAGGTTGAATACCAAAATAGGAAGCTTGTTTTCCATGCACAACGTGACGGCCGTTGCGTCCATCACGTTCAGCCCTTTCTTGACAACTTCGAGATAAGAAATCGTATCGAATTTGAAGGCGTCCTTGTTTTTTTCGGGATCCGAATCATAGACCCCGTCGACGCGCGTCCCTTTGAGAATTACATCGGCTTCAATCTCGATAGCTCTCAGAGAGGCAGCGGTGTCGGTGGTAAAATACGGGTTTCCGGTCCCTGCGGCAAAAATGACAATCCGTCGTTTTTCCATGTGACGAACCGCCCGACGCCGAATAAACGGTTCCGCAACCTGTTCCATTTTGATGGCACTCATGACCCGGGTAAACAAACCAAGTTTTTCAAGAGCATCCTGCAGGGCCAGCGAATTGATGACCGTGGCAAGCATCCCCATGTGATCGGCAGACACCCGGTCCATGCCTTTTGCGCTGGCCGCCAGTCCGCGAAAAATGTTCCCGCCCCCGATCACCACGGCAATCTCGACGCCGAGCTCCGAAACCTCTTTGATTTCCGACGCTACCTGGTCGATCATTTTGGAATCCAGTCCATACGGCTGATCTCCCATCAGCGCTTCCCCGCTGAGTTTTAGAAGAATTCGTTTGTACTTCAATTCCTTCATGATCGTTCCTCCGATGCGTCAGGACATAAAAAAACCACGAAGGATGCTTCGTGGTTTGATTTAATTATTCGCCGAGGCGGAACCGCTCGAACGATTGGATCTGAACGGGTTTTCCAAGCTTCTTCGTAAGGTCCGCAAGGCGATCTTTGATGGTCTTCGAACCGTCTTTGACGAAGACCTGCTCTTCGAGACAAACTTCCTGGTAATATTTCTCCAAGCGTCCTTTGACGATATTTTCCAATACCTTTTCAGGTTTGCCTTCCTGTTTGCCCTGCTCGATCAGAATCGCTTTTTCTTTTTCGATGGCTTCTGCCGGGATCTGATCACGCCGGATGCACATCGGATTCATCGCTGCGGCCTGCATGGCGATGTCGTGCGCGAGCGCGCTGCGGGATTCTGGGGTCTGAGTGGAACCTAGAGCAGCTGCTTTTCCTGCCGAGACCAATCATGTGGAAGGTCCGCAAGCCGCGTGAGCAGATGAGTTGTTAGTTCAGGTGGCTGCAAGCCCGAGAGGATCGCATCGGTCACTCGCGGCGACAAGAACGCCAGCCTAAGCGATCGTGCCAAGTCTGAGCGATCGACACCGTGAACATTGGCGATGTCGGTAAGCGACTGACCCGATCCATCGGTCAGCTGTGCGAGAAACCGATGCGCTTCGACCAGCCTTGCGACTAATCCTTGATCGAGGTGACGGCTTGCCTCGCTCCCGTCCTTGAGAACCAGCCTGGTCTCGTTGCCTCGCCGTCGCAGGGAGATCGGGCAATCGAGGCGGATTGTCTTCGACGTAGCGTTCGCGTCTTTCCGAGCGGATGGCGATCCCAGTGCCTTCGCCAATGCCACGATGTCGATGCTTATTGCCAGGCTCCCGGTGCGCAGGTCGACGCGGGTGATCAGCGAAGAGACCGTGCGTTGGCGATCACGCGTCGATGTTCGCCGGTAGGCAGACCAGAATGGTCTCACTTGTCCCAATGCGGCCGCCACGGCTGCGGGTTCAAGTATCGCTTCGAGCGCGGTCGCAAGATTGGGTCCATCTTCAAGGAGGCGCTCCAGTCGTGCTTCAACGAGTTCATCCAGGATGAGTGCCGGAAGCCGCCAACCATCCCGACCCTTACCCCGCTGCTCGATTGCGTCCTTCGAGACGTAGTAGAGGTAACGGCGGCCCCGTGTCTTGGCATGGGAGCTTCTGAGGACACATCCGTGTTCGTCGAACACCAACCCCTTCAGCAAATGACCGTCGGAGACATTGGCGGCACTTTGCCTTGCCGGAGCTGCACCGTGCAGGAACTCCTTGGCGCGATTGAAAGTCTCCTCGTCGATGATCGCTTCATGTGCTCCGTCGTGGATCCTGTCGCGATGCCGGGTCTTTCCGACATAAAGTGGGTTGGCCAGGATGTAGGCAACCTGCCCTCGCCCGAATACGCGACGCCGCACCTTCGTGTCGGATGCTGAACCCTGAGACACATCGGCAAGCCGATTAGCTGCTTTATCGGTCGGTGTGTCCTTGGTGCGCCAGCCTTGTGCATTCGCTTCGTCGGCGACCGCCCTTACCGACCTCAGCTCAAGATATCGGCGGAACAGGAAGCGGACGATCTCCGCCTCATCGTCGTGAACGCTCAGCTTCCTGTTGTCGACGCGGTATCCGAGGGGGACGGTGCCTCCCATCCACATACCCTTCTTCTTCGA
>JAGQUY010000191.1 GCA_020438245.1 Bacteroidota bacterium | reverse complement strand
TTGGTCGGGTGACGGACCGGTAAAAAGTTGTTCGTTGACGGGATTTGTTTTTCGTTTGATACAAAAAACCGGGACCCGTTTGAATCCAAGTTTTTCATACAAGCGAATTGCCTGGGCGTTATCATGGAGCACCGATAGATCCATGAAGCTTCTTCCTTTTGCAATGTAGTGCTCGGCGAGCACTCGCACGAGCGCCTCACCGATCCCCGGGGTGTTTGCCTGCGGGTCCACTGCCAAGCACCACAGACTGGATCCGTTCTCAACGTCCTGGAATGCGACATGGTGATCAACCCCAAGCACCGATCCAACAATGTCGCCGGATGCCGAGTCTTCAGCCACAAAGTAGGTGAGAAGCCTGGTGTTGCGATGGTTCCACACAAATTCGTTTGGGGCAATCGTCATTTTCCTCATACGATACACATCGTTCATTCCAGCAATATCGCTTCGGCTCTGGAGCTTTCGAATGATGCAATTGCTGATTTTCTTCCGGCTCGTGCGATACTGATCCAGCCACAGGCGATACGTGTGGGACGGGTCGAGAAATAGTTCTTGAGGTGCCAATGCCAGAATAACATGTGGATCCCGAATATAAAAAGCGATATCCCGTCGGTCTTTTTCTTCTTTGCCGAGCTGTTCTATAAGAGCGGAATGATCCTCAAACGTATGGCCAAAAATCAATTTACCCCAGCCGCAATCGATCGTCACGTTTCGCTTTACGGCTTCGGCACTCAGTTCACTGGCAGCATTCCAATTGCGGAGAGAGGGTCGGTTGTGTCTCTCAAATCGGTGTTGAATACGTTGACGGGCGGCCATGATTATTCCTCAAGTCCGTGCAATTGCAACCAGTAGTGCAAAAGTGCAATCTGCCAGAGTTTTGAGCCGCCGAGAGGAGTGATGTGTTTTTCCGGTTGTTTGAGCAGTTCGGCGACATAGGTGGAATTAAATAAACGATGCCTGCCTGAATTGGAATGATTCAGAATGTCATTCACACGCTGCAAATACGGGCCTTGAAGGTATTTCAACGCAGGGACGGGAAAATAGCCCTTGGGTCTGTCAATGACTTCTGCGGGAATAACCCTGCGCGCCGCCTCCTTCAAGACATGCTTGCCGCCCCCGCTGATCTTGAATTCAGCCGGTATGGACGCAGCGAGTTCAACGATCTCGTGATCGAGGAACGGAACTCGTGCTTCCAATCCCCATGCCATGGTCATGTTATCAACCCGCTTCACCGGATCATCAACAAGCATGACCGTCGTGTCAATTCGCAAGGCTTTGTCAACCGGATTCTCTGCTCCGTCATGTCCAAAATGTTTGGAAACATATTCAAGACTGAAGTCTTCGGAAACAAATTCAGAAGAGACGGCATTGCGGTACTCATCGTGCGATCGGTCGAAAAAGACTTTCGCGTAGTCCTGAAGCGGGTTTTTACTGTTCATCATGGGAGGATACCAGTGGTATCCAGCGAATACCTCGTCGGCGCCCTGTCCGCTTTGTACGACCTTTACGTGTTTGGCAACTTCCTCGGACAGTAGATAAAACCCGATATTGTCGTGGCTGACCATGGGTTCCGACATGGACCGTACGCACTTTTCGAGATTGTCCAGCGTGCGATCTGATTCCACAAAAATTCGATGGTGATGGGTTGAGAACCGTTTTGAGACGATATCGGAGTATTCAAATTCGTCGCCCTTTTCACCTCGTACGGCTTCAAATCCGACTGAAAAAGTCTTGAGGTCAGAAGCACCGGCTTCGGCAAGCAGTCCGACGACGAGGCTGGAATCCAGTCCGCCTGACAACAACACACCAACCGGTACGTCGGCAATCAATCGTCGCTGAACAGACCTGCGAAGAACCGTAAGAACTCGTTCCTGCCATTCTTCAAAATCCGGTTTTCTGTCAGGTACGAATAACGGTTCCCAGTACTTGATGTCGCGCCGTGTGCCATCCGATTCCAATACGGTAATGGTTGCCGGAGGCAATTTCCGTATACCTTTGACGAGCGTCAGAGGGGGAGGAACGACAGAATGAAAGGTCATATAAGCATGAAGAGCATTTCGATCGATAGATCTATCAATATCCGCAAAGGGGAGCAGCGCCGGCAGACTTGATGCAAACCGCATTCCATGTGACAGCATTGAATAGTACAGGGGTTTGATACCCAGCCTATCACGTCCCATTACAATCTTCCCGGAATCACGTTCCCAAAGGGCAAAGGCAAACATCCCGTTGAGACGTTTGACAAATTGTTCACCCCACGCGTGATAAGCTTTGATGAGAACCTCCGTATCGCCGCTTGAAAAAAAACGGTATCCTTTTTTCTGCAGTTCTTCCTTAAGGTCCGGATAGTTATAGATTGCTCCGTTGAATACGAGTGCAATGCCGAGTTCATGATCAACCATGGGTTGACTGGACCTGGTGCTGATGTCAATGATGGACAGCCTGCGATGGCCAAACGCCACCGAGTTGGAGGCAAAAAGTCCAGAGCCGTCCGGTCCGCGCGGCTGTTGTATTTGGTTCATGGTATGAACGGAAGAAGGGTCGGCTGGGGACCCATCAAAACGAATTTCACCGCAGATTCCACACATAGTATCTATTATAGATAAGAAAAAAACCCAGAATACCAAGTTCCTGGCTGTTTTTTTTAATTGTGTTTCAATACAGTGAGAAAAAGACGAAGAGCTGTCGGGGTTGGCTTTGGCTAATGCCGATGAATGTCCCTGTGCATAATCTTGCGCATTTCCGTCAGCCGTTCGTCGGCAGGCAGATCCGTGAGACTTTCACGAAGGATTTCATCGTTCTCCGTTCGTAGCAGATTGATGATATAATCGATCATACTTGGCGGAAAGATATTTTCCCGCTCGTAGAATCTGCGATGATCGCCCAGGACTCTCGAAGACTCGACGCAGCTTTGCGCGATGGCGGGCAGCTGTTTGAGCAGAGAAGGGTCTTTAAAGATATTGCCCTGCACATAGAGCTTTTTCGCCGCGGATTCACTGTCCCTTTGTTTCAGGCCCCATTCGGCCGCCATGGTGATGCCGGCAAGCAGCAGATGGATCAGTGCGCTCCCATCAGGACTTCGCAATTCCACCGTTTGTCGACCTCTTGAACCTTCCGGCGGGATGTCGTCGGTCGGATTGAATGAGGATGCCAAATGACCCACACCGTGCCAACCAAGTGGAACCCGTATCATGGCACTTCTGTTTAGGTCGCTCCAGCAGACTCGAGTCGGAGCCTCCTGATTGGGAACCAGCCGAAGATACGATGACGCCATGGTATTGCCGAAGGCAGTAAGCGATTCCGCATAGGTGCATAATCCTCCTATGAGCTTTCTGGCAACGGCAGACAGTTCTCCGGAGGTTTCACGCATTTGATTCTGACCCTCCTTGGATATTTCCATATGGACGTGCAGACCGCTGCCGGCCACCCCATCTTCCAGTTTCGGCGTGAACGTTGCCACGCAGCCGTGTTTGAAGGCGACATTTCGGATCAGCCATCGGGCCAATACCAGGTAATCGGCAGCATCGACAACCGGTGCGGGCAGAAATTCGATCTCAAGCTGTTCGGCTTGCTTGCCTCTAATTTCCTCGACATCGCTGAATACGTTGTCAATATAGCCGACTTCACTGTGCGCATATTTCACCGATCCCGTGATCCGAGTCAGGTGGCTCGTAATTTCATTGACGATATCACCGCTCTTGATGTACGGCGCCGACGCATGGTATCCTTTCTGCTTGGACGTTTGATACATGTGTGTCTCAGCCGTGTTCAGCAGATAGAATTCCAATTCACCAAGGGCATTTAGCTCAAGTCCGGTCGACTTTCTGAACAATCGATCCGCCGAGGCCAGTATATTGTCGATCGCAAAAGGCGCAGGGTTGCCCTCCGGATCGGCAAACCTGCAGAGAAAATCGAGACTCATATCGTCAAAGGGACTGAAAAAAGCCGATTTGTAGATCGGAACCACATACAGATCGGATAACGAAGCATCGACGAGACCTTTAAATAGGGAAGATCCGTCTACCCGTTCCCCTTCGGCGAGAATCCGTTCGGCTTGCAGCCTGCTCGCCACGGGAATTCTCAACTCCTTCAGCTTACCATCGAGAGCAACGTAGTGAAAGGTTATTCTCTCGATACCCCGTTGTTCGATAATCGCCAACAAATCAGTCCGGGTAAAATCCTGCGGTGTCTTATTCAATATTGCGGATAGAGGGTTGGCCAGTGCATATCCTCTCATAGGTCGCCTCATCGGTATTATATTCAGCCCAAACTTGGTTCAGTGGGACCTCAAAAACCATGACTTTTATCAGGTGCGTTTTGGACGGCGCTCTTGCGGTTGGCTGCGTATTTGGTGAAATTTGTGGCAGTCCTGATTCGGTTGACAAATCAAAGCTGCGCAGTTGTCGTGTCGGTGATTTCCCTCATGGGTTATGGCGTTGATTTTTCCAATTCCAATAAACGATTCTCGAGGCTGGTATGACGGAACAAGTACTCTCCCTGTGGCTGAGCTCCATCGGTGTGACGATGCTGCTGGCCGCATTTTTTCTCAGCATTTTCAAAAAGATTGCCCAGGAAAGCCTGAGCTATTCAATCCTCAATATAGTGGGAGCGGGCCTGGCGTGTTATGCGTCGGCGCTGATCGATTTCTGGCCGTTCGTCGTGTTGGAAGGCGTTTGGGCAGCCGTTGCGGTTGTTGCATTGGCCAGAACTATGCGGGGCGGTTAAAATATTTTACTCTATCGTTCGTCCAATAGGCTAAATAGAGGTTTGTTTGAAGGAATCCGGATCGTCGGACGTCGTACAAGACGCCATCCTAAATCATAGACCAAGACTTCTTGATTTCATCCGGCAACGGGTGAAAACCAGGGAGGACGCGGAGGACATCCTGCAGGACGTTTTTTACCAGTTATTGACGAACTACCGGATCACGGAACCAATTGAACAGCTTACGGCATGGCTTTACACGGTGGCCCGCAACAAGATCATCGATTGGTACAGAAAAAAACGACCGCAATCAATGCCGGTGATCATGGAAGAAGAAGGACCTTTGCTGCTCGAAGATATCTTGTATGACCCTTCATTCGATCCGGATCAGTTATACGAACGATCATTGGTCTGGACCGAATTGGCAGAAGCGCTCGATGAGCTTCCGGAAGAACAACGGTCCGTTTTTTCCATGCATGAATTGGAAGGAAAAAGCTTCAAAGAAATGGCCGAAATGACCGGAGAATCCGTGAATACACTGCTGTCCAGAAAACGATATGCGGTTCTTCATCTCAGGACACGATTGCAACAATTATACGACGAAATGTAAGGAGGTCCCATGAAAAAATGGATTGCTCTCAAGATCACGAAAGGTATTCTATTTTTCGGGCTGATTGCCGGACTGCTGGGTTGGCTCGTCATGTCGCTCTGGAACAATCTGGTTCCGGAACTCTTTGCGGGTCCGGTGATCGGGTTCTGGCAAGCAGTGGGCCTGCTTCTACTCTCCCATATTCTTTTCCGCGGATGGTCTCCATGGCGTATGGGACACGGTTGGAGGCATGAACGGTGGCGGAAGAAGTTGGAGGAAAAACTGGCCGCCATGACTCCGGAAGAGCGCGAGAAGTTCAAAGCAGAATGGCGTAGACGCTGCGGGCCCTGGGGAATGACGGCAGACTCCAATTCACCGGCAGGAAACGCTTAGCCGCACAAACAAGAAAGCCGGACGCAGGTCCGGCTCTTCTGGAGTCTCACGGGTGTGATTGACTATTGTTCTTCCTCGAAACTGATCTTAAAGACTTTCTTTCGTATGAAGCGGGCTCCGCTGGCAAGAAGAAAAATGGCGCCGAACATTGCAACAACCGACGGCCCTGTTGGAAAATCCAACGTGTAAGCGAACAACAGACCGAAATAACTTGCCAGGACGGAAATACCCACCGCCAGTATCAAGATCACGACTTTATTACGGGCCAGCAGAACCGCGCTAACCGCAGGCACAACGAGAAATGCAAAGACCGGCAGCACACCGCCAATACGAACGGCAAAGACGATCGCCAAACCGATGGACATATAAAAGAAAAAATTCAATCCGCGTTCTTTAAGGCTGAAATTGCCTGATTCCCCCGCCTCCATTTTAACGGTAATGGTGTTGATGGCCTTGTAGAAGATGATATGAAGGATGCCGATGACCCCGAAAACATAGAGCAAGTTTCGCAGGTCGTCTCCGGTCACCCCAAGCAGAATTCCGAACAGGACTTCCTGGATGTTGGCTTCTCCGTGCGGCGTCTTTGCTATGATCAGAACGGTTACCGCGGATGCCACAACGTAAACGATCCCAATCACGGCTTCCAGCCGCAACCGCCGGTCGTGAATGTGGATGAGGGACAAGAGAACAGCGCCCAGCACAGTAAACACAATGGGAAGCCACCACTCCCCATAGTGCACGAATTCGGCGATCGCAACCCCCAGTGAAGAGATTTGTCCCAGTGCAAGGTCGACGAAAACAATCCCGCGGCCAACCACATGGATTCCCAAGTAACTCAACAGAAAACCGAGGATACAGCACGCCAGAAACGCGTGCAGCATGAATTCCAAACTGAACATTTCAAACATGACTTCTCCTGATGCCTTAATGGTGTGCGGACTTGCCGAGTGCATCGACGAGCCGATTGACGTTGTAGTCGAACAAGTCAAAATAACTGTTGATCGATTTTTCGGCGCCTACCGAGGTCGCCAGTTCAACAATTTGCGCGTTGGTTTTTTCGGCCAGGATTTCCGCTGATTTTTTACTGTAATAGGGCTCTATGATGATGCTGCCGATGTTCTGCTCTTGAATAAGCTTGATCAGACTGACCAAATGCTTGGGCGTCGGGGGGATGCCAGGTTTGGGCTCGATGAATGCCTGCACCTGAAGACCGAATCGCTCCGTCAGATACGGCCAACTGTTGTGGAAAGCTATGATCTTCGTGCCCTTAAGCGGGGCCAACTTAGCGATCCAAACCGCAGTTTTTTCGTCGATTTTTTTATCAAACGCATCCAGATTCTTTTTGAAGTAGTCTTTGTTTTCCGGGCGAAGGGCAACCAGCGCGTCAAAGATATTCTTGGCGATCACCTTTCCACGCTGCGGATCCAACCAGTAGTGCGGATTTCCGTACACATGAATATCTCCTTCAGCTCTGAGCTTGGTCGGATCGCCGGAGGGAATTTCCAGCAAAGGCACTCCTGTGGATGCATCCAAAAATCCTTTTCCTCCGGGCTGAATGGCAGGGTTGCGAGCGCCATCCACAAGCAGGGGAACCCAGCCGATTTCAAGATCCAGTCCCATTTCAATGAATAGATCTGCCTTTTGCAGGCTGATCATGTAACTCGGCTTGGCATCCACAAAATGGGGATCTTGGTAGCCCTTCGCAATAGATGTGGCTTCAACCTTGTCCCCGCCCACTTCTTGTGCGATGCTGGCAAGGTCGGGCAGAGAGGTAACGATGCTGATCTTTTTCTGGGCGTATCCGGACCAGGCAACGAAAAGAAACAGTACAAATGTCGCGGGGATATTCTTGTTTAACGATTGCATGGGAACCTTTCCGTCAGGGTTAAAAAGATAATTTTTTCAATACTGATGTGCACCGTGTGCTCCAATGACGAATACCAGTCGGGCCAGTATTCGGTTGAATGCTTTTCGACCGGCAGGAAATCCGCGTTGATATTGCAGCTCCAGTTTTTGGAATTCCGTGGCGTAAAAGCCCAAAATTCCAGAATACGCTTTTTCAGAATCCTTCGAATTATCCGGAAACTGTGAATAGTCGTACCGTCCGCCCAGAAACCATCGTTTCGCGATTTGATAGTTCAAGAACGTATAAAAGGCCACGCTTTTGACCGTCTTGGCTGAATCGCTTCTGTGACTAAAAAGCGCCTCCGTAGTCCATTCCAGACTGCGATAGCGATTTTCCCTCAAAGGTTTCCACTTTAAAGTCAGGTCGCCGGAGCCGATTTTCGTTTTTCTTCCTTCATCCCCATTGGCTCCCTGCATCCCCGTCAGCCCCAATTCAAGCGTTGTGTGATCTGACACATCAAAAAAATTCTTCAAATGGCCGAGATAAAGCAGGTTATCACTGCTCCCACCGAAAGACGGGTTGTCCAAAGCCCCGGAGGTTATTTCAACGTTGAGTTCCTGGTAGAAGCCCAGCGGGTTGGGCACCAGCCAACTCAGCCCCACACCTCGATCTGCCAGTCCTTCCTCGCCGAGATAATTCACGTACATACGGGGCAAATCGGCGTAGCCAAGCCCGTGAGGGTGGTATTGATTGATCTTGCCGAAATCTCCCCTGAATTTTCCGACCTTGAGTTGAAGGGCAAAAGGCATGGAAAGAGTTGTCAAGTAAGCTTCTTCGAGATCGGCTTCGTAATCCCCTGACTTTGCAGCCCCCTTGTCCGGGCCGGTAAAGGGATCTTCGACTGCTCTTCCAAAACCAACGAAGAAGTCCGCCTTGGCATATGGGTCGACATACGATTGAAAAGAAATCTCGGCTTCACTCAAACCAAGATCCACTGTCTTGGCAGTTGCGTTGTTGGAGGTTCCACTGCTGAGGAATGAACCAATCACACTGATTCTCGGATTGGTGGAGGATCCTGATCTTGAAGTGGATCCGGTCATTTGAAAACTTGTGTCCGTTCCTGAAAGGGCCTCCATCATTTCCTTCTCCAAGGCCTGATCCAAGGAATCTTGAACGGCCCGATCGCTCTTTTGGGCTACAATCTTTGCAGGATCGTAAAAAACCAATGAAGTGACTATCAATAATGGCACGAGGGCCGGTCGGGATCTCATAACTTAAACTTCCTTATTGTAAACGAATAAAGAAACTCGTCAAAAAAAGGGTGACGTCGGTTTGAGTCTTGTACGGGAGTTGAGCTAGAGGGCGGGCGGTGAGCGACCTAAAACGAGTGTGTGGTCGCCCGCTAAGGTTTCAATGGTTGTCTGGGCGATTTTCCCCGACAGGGCCGGGCTCTTTACGGTGAGAGACGGCGATTCTTTGAGGTGATTGCTGTTATCCACCAGGATCTTACAGATGAAACAATGCTCAAAAACGTTGAAATCGCTTTCGTGCGCATCACACGACTGATCGTGAATCTGTTGGGTTGGCTCCAGTTGGAGAGGATCCAACACGGTCTTGTGATGATGATGAAAATGCGGAACGAGGCCAATGAGAACCAAGTAGGTTATGGCCAGGGTGGACAACGAGAGTTTATGATGTTTGGTCTGCCGCATAATCCATCGTATTTAAAATTCTATTGGAGCGCAAGAAATTTCTGCCTCATGGTAATTCTTGTCGTGCAACGCATCGAACGGTATCCCGTGCAATGAGGAGTTCTTCATTGGTAGGAATAACCCATAAGCCCAGTTTGGAAGAGTCCGTGGCAAAATCGCCTGCATTGCCATTGAGAGCCTTGTTTTTATCTTCATCCGCCTTTACGCCCAGAAAATGCATATCCTTGCAAATCAGAGATCTTACGTAGTCAGAGTTCTCGCCGATCCCCCCGGTAAAAATAATTGCGGCCGGATTTTTCAGGACCGACAGGTACGAGCCGATATATTTCCGCACCCGGTATACGAAGATGGAGATGGCCAGTTTCGCCCGTCGGTCGTCATTCTCTTTTGCTTCTTCGATGATTTCCCGCATGTCGTTTGTCAATCCGGAAATACCCAGCAGCCCCGATTGTTTGTTCAGGATACTTTCCACCTCCGCCAGAGAGAAGCCTTCCTTGAGCGTTAGGAATTGCAGGACGGCGGCGTCCAGATCTCCGGACCGTGTTCCCATTACGAGTCCCTCCAAAGGCGTCATGCCCATGGATGTATCCACCGACACGCCATTCTGTATAGCGCAAATGGAGCAACCGTTGCCCAAATGAAGACTAATCACGTTTACATCTTTTTTCTGCAGATTGTTCATCAGACGATATCTATAGGCTACGTAGCGGTGAGAAGTGCCGTGAAAACCGTATCGCCGAACCTTATGGCGCCGGTACATCGCATAGGGAATAGCATACAAGTAGGCATGGTCGGGCATGGTATGATGAAACGCGGTGTCGAACACCGCAGCCTGAGGAATACTGTCCCCGAAAATCTCGTGGATGGCGTAAATGCCTTTGAGATTCGCCGGATTGTGAAGCGGAGCAAGGTCGATGCAGTCTTGGATATCCCGGACAATGGATTCGTCGAGCAGAGTGGAATGGGTGAATTTCTCTCCTCCGTGAACAATACGGTGCCCGACGGCATGAATGTCCCTGAGTGATTGGACCCCTGCAATGCCGCTTTCCTTGTTGTTGATCCATTTCACAATGTGATCGATCGCCATTCGGTGGTTTCGAATGGGCGCTGTTTTCTTGAGGGCAGGTTTCTCTTCCGCTTTCAACGTAATGATAGACTCGCTGCCAATGCGTTCGATCAGACCGGATGCCAAACGGCGATCGGCGTTGGACGCGATAAGCTCCAGATCCGTTTGAATAATTTGAAATTTAAGGGAGGAGCTTCCTGAATTGAGAACCAGAACGTTCATACCGCTATTTCCTTTGTCATTCTGTTTAATGTACGCCATTGTTTTTTAAAGGGAAAGCCGGTTTTGATATTGAAGATGGGGGACCCATGAAGTATATTGACTTCGGCTCCAAACCCATCCGAGTTTATGGTTCGATTATCGACAATTGGAATACTGTTTCTGGTTGCCCTAGGTTCGACTCTCCGGGCTCAAGACGATGCGCCTTCCAAGCGCGCGGTCTTTCAACGCGCAGACTCTCTTTTCAAGGCCGGCATTGCCGCCTATGAAAAAAGAAATGCGCAGGGTGCGATTGATTCGTGGAACGCAGCGCTGCCGCTTTTTCAGTCGTTGAATGAACGCAAGGCCGAGTTGATGATAGTCGGCAACCTGGCGCTGGCCTATCGTGTAACCAAACAGATTGATTTGTACCGGCAAACGCTTGACAGGCAGGTCCAACTTGCTTCTGAATTGGACGATCACAAGACGGAAGCCGCCGCGTTGACGGCTATCGGTCATGTTTTGGTGGCCGATTTCAAATATGACGATGCCCGGCAGATTTTTCTCAGAGCGCTGGCCATTCAGGAAACTGCTGGAAACAAAAAAGAAGAAGCCTATTTGAGCGCGCGAATCGCTGCCATCTACCAGCGTTCATCAGAATATCGTCAATCCATGCCGTGGTATCGTCGTGCGATGGCCGGACATGAGACACTGAAGATGTCCGGAGAACTTTCGGATGACCTGATCGGGCTCGGCTCCAGCTATCGAAGCCTTGGTCTTTATGACTCCGCCAAAGTCCTCTTTTCAAGAGCTCTGGACCTGAAGGAGATGCTGAAGGACGAGGACGGAACCGCGGAAGTTTTTTCCAATTTGGGGATCGTGCACGACTTTCTGGGAGAATTTGATCTGGCTGAAAAGTATTATCGCGAGAGCTTGACGCTGTATTCCAAGGTCCGGAATGAACGCGGCATGGCCGATGCCAATCTGAACCTCGGCGTTCTTTACCATAACCGGGGCGACTATCAGAATGCGATGGATTCCTATCAGACTGCGCTGAAAATACACACCAAGTTGAACACTCGACAGAGCATGGCCAAGGCCCTGGCCAACATCGCGGTGATTCACAGGGATTTGAATCAGCTGGACGAATCGTTGCGTTTGCTGACGCAGGCCATCGATATCGAAAAGAGTATCAATGACAAACAGGGGCTGGCGTCGCACCTTTCCATCATCGGGTCCATCTATTGGAAAAAAAATGACGTATCAAGGGCGTCTGATTATCTGGAACAATCCATTGCGATCAAACGAGAGATAGGGGATCAACGCGGTGAATCCAACGATCTGATCAGTTTTGGCTGGATACAATTGAGACAAATCGAAGACGGACATATTGAGAATCCAGAAGGCCGGTATCCTTTGATTTTGCAGACTTTTGAGAAAGCCTATGGCATCAAGTCGTCGCTTGGAGACATCTACGGTGAAATCACCGCACTGACTTATCTGGGGCAGACATCCAGGTTGATGAAAAATTTTGAACAGGCCCGAACCACATACAACAAGGCACTTCAGCTTGCCCAATCGAAACGCGCGGAAACCCTTATCTGGCAAATACGGTATGGGATCGCTAAGACCTTGGAAAAACAGGGACTTTTGAACGAGGCCATTGCTGAAATTCGGAGCGCGGTTGACTTGGTGGAGAATCAACGTGGCACGTTAAAATCAGAAGAATTTCGATTGGGATATTTTCAGGACAAGTCCTTTCTATATAGCGATCTTATTGATTGGCTGGTACGTAACAATCAGTGGGAGGAAGCTTTTAACGTCACCGAGCGATCAAAGTCCAGGTCCTTCCTCGATTTGCTGGGTACCCGTTTGCTGGAGTCGCAGCCCGATGTTCCGCTGCTCGCGGCCTTGGACTCGGTCGAAAAGCGCATGGCGGCGTTGGATGAGTTTTTGAAAACGGCTGAACTCGCTCCCGATGATCAGGTCATGAAGTTTGCGGAGATGGATAGTCTCTATCAGACCAGAAAGAAAATGCTGATCGCGCTGGCAAAAGCCAATGAAGAACTTTCGTCCTTGTTGACCGTTTCTCCTCTGCGGGCTTCCGACGTCACAGAGCTTCTCGATCCGAACGTCACCTTGCTGGAATACTTCGTTTCCAGCCGGTTTTACCTTATTTTTGTTATTTCCAAATCCGGCGGCGTTCGAGGTTATCGCGGCGATGTAAGCACCTTCAAACTGTACGGATCGCTGCTCGATTTTCGCAATGGTCTTACGGTTCCGGGCAATACGGAGTATCGCGTTTCGTCCCGTGTTTTGTTTGATTATCTCATCAAACCGGTGGAATCGGATCTTCGGACCGACCGTCTGATCGTCGTACCATTCGGCAAACTTCACTATATACCCTTCAGTGCGCTGCTGGATGACAAAGACCGATTTCTGATTGACCGGTTCACCCTCACCTATCTACCCAGCGCCAGCATGATGAAATTCATCGGAGGTAAACGAAAGACGGTTGACCTGACAAAGCTCAATTTCTTTGCCGTAGGCAATCCTGCTTCTGGCTTACCCAACCTCGCGTCTGCGGAGGAGGAGGTTCAGTCGATCGGCAGTCGATTTTCACAGAAGGAGATTCTACTGAAGTCGGAGGCAACCGAGACTGCAGTAAAGTTTGATATCGGTAAATTTGGGATTGTGCATTTTGCATGTCATGGTGTTTTCAATTTGGACGATCCGGCCCGCTCGGCCCTGTTTCTGACAAAAGGAGGAGGAGAGGACGGAAATTTGCTAATGGACGAAATTTTCGGTTTAAAATTGGATCAGGCTCAGTTGGTTGTGTTGTCCGCCTGTGAAACAGGATTGTCGAAAATCGTTCAAGGGGACGAACTGATCGGATTGACGCGAGCGTTTATTTACGCCGGAACGCCATCGCTGGTTGCCAGCTTGTGGCCGGTCAACGATCGTTCCACCACGATTCTAATGAAGAACTTTTACCGCGAATTCGGAAGCTCCGACAAGCCCAAGGCCCTGCAGAAAGCGCAGTTGGAGCTCAAAGAAACTCCGGGGTTTGCTCATCCGTACTATTGGAGTTGTTTCGGAATGGTAGGTGACTGGGAATGACTCGGGTGTATTCAAGAATATTTCTTTTGGGGATGTGGATGATGTTCGGATCGTCGCTGGTGGCACAGTTCCCGGGTGTGAGATGTGTTACCACGGTCGACGGCCGGTTCTGGATTGGAACCGAGGATGGCGGTATCGTGATACTTGACCCTGCGCTTGGCAAGCTGACGCCTCTTGATGTTCCCGACCTCCCGGCGAAGATCAATGATGTGCTGGCCGGAAACGACAGTCTCGTTTATGTGGCCACCGATAAGGGTCTGTATTTCATTAAGAGCGGCTCAATCATCGGGCACTATGACCGAAGTACCGGAATTGCTTCTGATAAAGTCAGTTGTTTGGCGCTTGCGGAAGACGGCACACTATGGTTGGGTACAGATCGTGGCGTGGCATCGCTTCTCCAAACGACCTATCGACTTTACAACCGTGAAGCAGGATTGCTCGATAACGACGTCATTGCTCTGCGAATGGATCAATCCGGGAGGGTTTGGGCGCTCAGTGAAGACGGATTGTCCGCCATTTTGCCATCAGGTATTCAAAAATTCAGTATTCGGAATTCCAATTCATTGGCCGTTGATCCGTCGGGCATTGCGTATGTTGGTGCGCGAGACGGATTGAAGGTTGTTGACGGAGAGATCATTCCGATCAATCAAATGACGGACCAGTCCATTGTGGATGTACACATCGATCCCATTGGAAAGGTTTGGCTGGTCAGTTCGACGGGAGGGATCTTTTCCGTTGAAGAAACCGCCACGCAACGCGTCCTTCAAGACGTAACGGCATCTTTTGATTTGAAGGGTCAAAAACCGATACTGATCAGATCGAATCCGATCGGAGAAAAGACCGTTTTTAGCGCTGGAGCTTATATCTTCAAACCTCATTCGGAGACCGACGCGCCGTATCGCGACCATATCATACGGCTTGCCCGGGAGAACGAGTGGCTCGGTCGATGGGATCAGTCATCCTATTATTTTGAAGAGGGTTTGAAGACGTTCAAGAGCTTGTCGGACAGCATTGCGGTCCTTGTTTCCTACGCGCGTGCGTTGCACAAACTCGGTCGCAATCAAGAGGCGGTGCGGCAGATTGACATAGCGGCCAAGGTCAATGCGGCAACACGCTCAGACTCTGTACTTCAAACCGGGGGACTTTACCTGGCCGGAGAAATTCTGGCAGGCAATAGGTCTGAGGCCTGTGTCCGCTATTTTGAAGCTGTTACCCGATCTGTGGGTGCTCAAGCAACCATCGAAGCCGCCTATTGGAAACTTGCTCAGTACTACGATTCAACATCAAACAAACAACAGGCGGTCCGCTGGATCAGTACGTTTGCGGATCGTTTTCACGCGAGTCCGCGATACTGGGAAGCAAAACAGTACTTGGCGGATGCGGAAACCGATTCAATAAAGTACGACGCACTGGGGAAAGAAATCGGTGTGGCGTGCACCGACTTGGATGTGCTTTACCAATTCGACACGTTCTATCATCGTCAACAGTTTCAAAGTCTGGTTGACCGGTATCGTCAATCGGCAGCGTCCACGGTCCGCGCACCGGTGATTGCGATCAGCGATACCATCACCTGTCAGGCATCCGTCGGTAACTATGTATGGATCGGCACAACGGCAGGTGCACTCAAGATTATCTTGTCCGGCGACGGCAGCTACGAAACCCTCCGATATACGGCAGACAGCGGGTTGGCAGACAATCGCGTGAATGACCTTATGATTGATCGGAAAGGTCAGGTCTGGTTTGCATGTGGCGGCCCGAATGAGAAAGGGCGGGACGTTGGAGGTTTATCCAAATGGGACGGCATCAAGTGGACTACCTATGGTGCGAACAACGGAATACGGGGTGGCCGGGTAAACACGATAACAGTTGGTGACGACAAGATTGCCGTGAGCACGCCATCCGGTGTTTTTGTGGCAAAAAATAATGCGTATCCGTACTGGACACTCCTGCAAAAAGCATCGCGCCGAACACCCGTCAAACTTCATTTGGATAACCTTGGTAAACTGTGGATCGCAGACGGAGGGGAAATCTGGGTGGAAAATGACCGAGGGTTTTCACGGGTGGAAATCGAACCTGCAGACAGCACCGTGACGGACTCCATGACGGTCTATCGATTCATGGTGGATGAGGTTGGCAACAAACTGGCAACAGCTCCCGGCGGCGTTTATAAATACGACGGCGATCGGTTCAAAGTCTTGTTTAGGACCGCATCGCCGGATACCGCGGTATCGGCCTTCACTGTTGATCCGGGCGGTTCGGTCTTGTTGGGCTCCGAGGCGGGTTTCAGCAAACAAACCGATCTGGCTGTGCTGCGATTCGGTGCAGAGGATTCCCTGCCGTCGCCCCGGGTACTCGATATCTTTT
>JAGQUY010000190.1 GCA_020438245.1 Bacteroidota bacterium | reverse complement strand
GAACTGGTTGTACCGAGTGTTGCAACAACACATAAGGGTGTGAACCCCTGCTCACGGTCCTTGGCAATCGCAGCGCGCAACAGATCAGGCTTCATGGAGAATTGATCATCTACCCCAATCTTGACTACGTTCGCTCTTCCAATTCCGGCTATCTTTACGTCCTTTTCAATGCTCGAATGGGTTTGAGACGAAACATACACCCGAAATGCTTCCATTCCGAAGAGCCCCTTTTCATTGGTCTCAAATCCGGATGCCCGCTCTCTTGCCGACAGGATTGCTGCTAGGGTTGCCGAGGAGGCCGTGTCCTGGATGACACCATTCCATGATTTTGGTAATCCCATGGCATCCCGCAGCCAACCCAACACCTTCTCTTCCATTTCTGTCGATGCGGGTGAGGTTTCCCAAATCATTCCCTGCACCGAAGTTGCCGCCATCAGCATTTCGGCAAGTAGGGACGGATAACTGGCGTTACTCGGGAAGTAGGCGAAAAATTTCGGATGCTGCCAGTGTGTCAACCCTGGCAGGACTATGTTCTTGAAGTCGTCAAAAATGACGTCCATGGGTTCCCCCAGTTCCGGTGCGGCGTCGGGTAATTGATCAAATATCTCCCGCGGTTTAACCTGAGACTTTACCGGGTACTGTTCGACAGACTCATAGTAGTCCGCAATCCAATCCACAAATGCATGGGCCTGTTTTCGATAGTTGCTCGTGTTCATGAATGATCTCTTGGTTGTCCTTATTTTTTTACGAGTAATCTTCGATGATAATTTACCTGACCTAGGTGATAATTAAGATGGGTGGCCAAATGGACGAGCATGTAATCCATATCAACAATCTTGCCGTGCTTGTCAACAGGGTACGTCTTGGTAAAGTCGGTTTCCTTCATCGACTGCACCGTATCTTTGACGACCCGGATTGTATCGTCCAATCGGGTGGTTAACTCGCCTCTGGTAATATTTTTCATGGAGAACTCGCTTTCGCGGTCCCGAACGTATCCGGATTTTCCGAGCACGGCACCCACGAAATGATTCATATTTCCGATGAGATGGAGACAAAGGTTTCCGGCGGAGTTGGCTATAAAACCTTCCACCTTCCAGAGCGAATCGTCGTCCGGATACTGGGAAATTTCTTCTTTCAGTTTCTTGAGGTCTCGTTCGAAAAACTCGATCAACGTATTTTGCAACATGGTTATTCTCCGTATTTGAGTGAACATGAAGATACATAAATCGTAAGAAATAAGAAAATTGGTAATGGCAGGTTTTTCGGATACTTCATAGATTAAAAAGCGACGGAGAACCGATGGCAAGAACTTCCCAACATGTATCGGTTGGAAAAAGAAAGATTGAACTTTCCAACCTCAAGAAGATACTCTATCCGGATGACGGTATTATCAAGGCAGAGCTGATCGAGTATTACCTCAAACTGGCTCCGACGATTCTCGCACATGTCAAAGGACGTCCGTTGTCATTGGTCCGCTACCCGGAAGGTATAACGGGAGAGTCTTTCTTCCAAAAGAACAAGCCGGACTGGGCACCCCAATGGCTCGAAAGCGTAAAATTGGGCAGCGATGAGAAGAAAGATTACATCCTCGCGACGGAAGAAGCCTCGTTGGTCTGGCTGGCCAATCTCGCTTGCATCGAAATGCATCAAATGCATTCCAGAGCTCCTAATTTTGATAAACCCGACTACATGGTCATCGACCTCGATCCTCCGGAGGGATTCCCTTTTCCAAAGGTGGCGGAGATTGCTTTTGATCTCAAAGAACACATAGAAGGTTTCGGGTATCATCCTTTCGTAAAAACCACGGGCCGAAAAGGCCTGCATGTGGTGATGCCGATTGAACCCAAGTGGGGATTTGATGATGTCTTCGAAGCGGCAAAATCGATGACACAGCCGTTCGTAGATTCCAATAAGGCGACAACCCTGCATATCCAAAAAGAACAGCGCAAGGGTCGCGTATTGGTGGACATCTATCGAATTCGTCCCGCTCAGACAATTGTCGCGGCGTACAGTGTGAGGGGACTTGCGGGTGCCACGGTTTCGGCGCCGGTCACCTGGGACGAACTTGGTACTATACAATCGTCCTTGGAACTGAACATTCGCACGGTGGCGGAACGGGTGCTTACCAATGGTGACGTGTGGGAGACCATTGCTGCGTTTGCAGAGCCGCTTCACACCAAACGCCAGTCCAAGCCGGTGAAAAAGACACTGAAGAAATCCGGAAAACACAAAACGCCGGATCAGTTGCAGTCGTACGAAAGGAAACGCAGTTTTGACAAAACCCCGGAACCCCGCCCGGATATTGAAGTCGGACACGGGAATGCGTTTGTAGTTCACCGGCATCATGCGTCGCGTCTTCATTACGATCTTAGGCTGGAAAAAGACGGCGTCCTGAAATCATGGGCCGTACCCAAAGGGTTACCACCCCGTCCGGGAATTATGCGTATGGCAATCGCCACGGAAGACCATCCGCTCGAGTACGTCAACTTCGAAGGCCTGATTCCCAAGGGGGAATATGGCGGAGGCAAGATGTGGATTTATGCACAAGGACGGTACCAGATTACCAAAGAGAAAAAAAACGGATTCTATTTTCGTCTTCAAAGTCGGGAGATGAACGGCGAATATCGAATTCATCACACCAAGGAAAACCAGTGGCTGCTTGAACGGGTGGATACGCCGCAGGTGGATTACCTGAAGGATCCGATTCCGCCGATGTTAGCCGACAGCCGGACGGACGTCCCGGAAGGCGATGATTTCATTTTTGAGGTAAAATGGGACGGCATTCGGGCACTGGTGAGCATTGATGAAGGACAGATTCGTATTTTGAGCCGTAATCATATGGATATCACCCAACAGTTTCCCGAACTGTGTACTCCGGAAAATGCGTTCCGGCTTTCCAACGGACTCTTTGACGGGGAGATTGTCTGTCTGGACGACGCAGGCAGGCCTGTTTTTAAAAACGTGATCAATCGAA
>JAGQUY010000189.1 GCA_020438245.1 Bacteroidota bacterium | reverse complement strand
TCGTCGGCGCGGGCAATGCGGTCAATCTCACCGACGGTCTCGACGGTCTTGCCATCGGAATTGTTTCCATTGCAATGAGTGCTTTTGCCGTCATGTGTTATGTTACCGGCAATGTATTGTACAGCGACTATCTGAACATCATCTACATACCTCAAAGCAGCGAACTCACCATTTTTTGTACTGCGGCGGTTGGGGCGGGATTGGGCTTCCTCTGGTATAACGCCTATCCGGCGCAGGTTTTCATGGGAGATACCGGCGCACTTGCGTTGGGGTCTGCTTTGGGCACCCTGGCGATTCTGATAAAGAAAGAATTGCTGCTCCCCATTATCGGTGCGGTTCTGGTCGCTGAAAATATTTCAGTCATTGCACAGGTTTTGTACTTCAAATACACGAAGAAAAAATATGGGGAAGGGCGTCGGATTTTTCTGATGGCCCCCCTGCACCATCACTACGAGTTGAAAGGATGGCATGAGACCAAGGTCGTAACACGGTTTTGGATAATGGCCATTCTATGTGCCCTGCTGACTTTGACGACCTTTAAGGTCAGGTAATGGAGGATGTCAGGGGAAAAAGAGTAACGGTTATTGGAGCGGGCAAAAGCGGACTTTCAGCGGCCCGTCTATTGAAAAAACACGGCGCCACGGTACTGATTACCGAGTCCGCCGAAAAGGAAAGCAAATCGACAGAAGAAAATATGTTGCAACAGCTTAACATAGAATATGAATTCGGCGGCCACAGCCAACGTGCCCTGTCTGCCGACTTCGCCGTTATTAGTCCGGGAGTTCCGTCGACGATCGATTTAGTGGTCAAAATGAGGGACCGTGGTATACCCGTCTACAGTGAAATTGAATTGGCTTCGCGCTGGCTCAAGGGAACAACGGTTGCGGTGACCGGAAGCAACGGCAAAACTACAACAACAACCTGGCTTGGCGAAATGTTCAAAGCCTCAGGCCGTCCCTGGATCGTCGCCGGTAATATCGGGATGCCGCTGTCCGATTTGGCCGAATCTTCAACCGACGAAACACTGGTGGCTCTTGAAATCAGCAGTTTTCAGGCAGAAGGCTTGACCCATTTCCGTCCTACGATTGGCGTTTGGATGAACTTGTCTGCCGATCATATGGACCGGTACACCTCAATCAACGCCTACTACCGCGCAAAGAGAAAACTATTTGAACAGCAGAACATGGATGATCTTCTTTTGTACAACGCCGACGATGAGGCTGTTGCTGAACTAACCCGAGGATTGAAATCTAAGCTCATTCCATTCAGCCTGGACATCAAACCCGACGAGGGAGCGTATGTTCAAAATGAAATCCTGACCGTGGCACGCAATGGCGCCAGCCACGAAGTGATACCTGTCGCCGAACTCGGTATTCCGGGGCGACACAACCAATATAATGCGATGGCATCCGCCCTGGCTGCCTGGTGTGCCGGTGTATCGATAGACATCATACGCAACGTGCTGAAAGAATTCAGAGGTGTTGAGCATCGCCTTGAAAAGGTGCGGACCATACATGGGGTCACCTATTTCAATGATTCCAAAGCGACCAACGTTGATAGCACGGCCGTAGCTATTCGCAGTTTCAGTCGCGAAAAGATTGTTCTCATCATGGGCGGCAAACATAAGGGGGCGCCCTACTCCCCTCTTGTTCCGCTCTTCAAGAATCGTGTGAAAGACCTTGTGGTCATCGGAGAGGCCGGAGACCTTATCCGGAAAGAACTGGGAAACAGCACCACCGTGCACGATGCAGACTCGATGATCCAGGCCGTTGAAAAAGCGCATTCGTTGGCCGCCGCGGGGGACATCGTTCTTCTGTCCCCGGCGTGCGCAAGCTTCGATATGTTTCTCAATTATGAAGACCGAGGCCGGCAATTCAAACGGGCCGTCATGGAGTTGAAGTGATGGAATCTGCGAAACACAATATCGACAAGATCCTGCTGTTGATAGCCCTCGCGCTGATGACGTTGGGTATCGTCATGGTGTACAGCGCCAGTCATGTTGCGGCGGCTGAACAGGCAAGGGATTCAACCTATTACCTTCAGCAGCAGTTTCTCCGTGCGCTTATCGGTTTTGGTGTTTTGGTGGTCGCCGCCAAGTACGACTATCATAAATACCGCGGAAAAACCATGCTGCTGGTATTGTCAGCTTTCGTCCTTCTGGTAATTGTGCTGGGCCTCAGCAAAGTTAAGGGCGCTTCCCGTTGGCTGCTTGTGGGCGGCTTCGGCATCCAGCCGTCGGAACTGGCAAAACTCGCGATGATCTTCTACCTGGCAGCGTACCTGGACGGAAAAGGCCAAAGAATCCGTGATTTTCAAAACGGAGTGCTTCCGCCACTCATCATGGCTTCCGTCTTTGCTCTGATGATTGTCTTGCAACCCAATTTTTCAACGGCCACGGTGCTGATGCTTATGGTGGTCATCATTCTCTTTGTTGGCGGAATGCAAATGAAGCATCTTGGAGCCCTCGCGCTTTCCACCATTCCGCTGCTCATTCTTGTCGTGATGACCAGCCCCTATCGGCGTGCGCGATTGATGACTTTTTTCGACCCCGTTGCCGACACGCAGGGTTCGGGCTATCAGATCCGTCAATCCTTGATTAGTTTTGCAAACGGCGGTCTGACCGGCATGGGCGTTGGACAGGGCAAACAGAAATTTCTTTTCTTGCCGGAGCCTTTCACCGATTTCATTTATTCCATTATCGGCGAAGAGCTGGGATTCATAGGCGCCGTGTTGGTTCTTGGTCTGTTCATCACGTTTCTTTTCAGGGCAATCAAGATCGCACGTACCTCCCCCGACATGTACGGGTTTTACCTGGCGATCGGAATCACCGTGAGTATTGTCTTGTACGCCATCATCAACGCAGGCGTAACGGTTGGACTGCTGCCAACAACCGGTTTGCCAATGCCGTTTATCAGTTACGGCGGGTCGTCGCTGATTTTTACCTGTTTTGGGGTCGGCGTACTGCTGAATATTTCGTCGCAAACCGTGCCAAAAAACGAAGCCATGAAACCAACCTCTGGCCAACGGGTCAATATGGGCTTTACAGATAATTTTAGCGTCGACGAATCGTCAACTCCTGAACCTCAATCAGACGGTCAGGCCCAAGCGCAGCCTCCGAAAAAAACCGTAAAGACTCCCAGTATGGTCGGCATGGATTTTTCGTGAATCGAGTTCTCATTGCGGCCGGCGGGACAGGAGGCCATGTGTTTCCCGCCTTGGCGATCGCGGAAGAAATAAAGGAACAATGGCCGGAAACAGAGATCTTATTTGTTGGAACAAAGAGAGGCTTGGAGGATCGAGTGATACCCAAAGCCGGATTTAAACTGAAAACGATTACCATGAGCGGTTTTTCAAGAGGATTTTCTATATCGGATGTGTGGCAGAACTTGAAAATGCCTTTTAAAGTCCTGGCCGGGTTCATGCAGTCGTTGTCGATTCTCCGGTCGTTCAAACCAAAGGCGATCGTGGGTTGCGGCGGATACGTGACGGGTCCGATCCTGCTCTTGGGCGCAGTGAGCGGACGAAAAACTTTCTTGCAGGAACAAAACAGCCGACCCGGAAAAACAACCATTTTCTTGTCCAGATTTGCAACGGAGGTCCATCTGACATATGAAGAGGCGCGGAGATTTCTGAAACGCCAAACAAATGTGAAAATCACGGGAAATCCGTTGAGAAAATCGTTGAAAAGAATTCCTAGGGCAGAGGCCCGAGTCAAGATGAATCTGGATCCGAACAAACAGACGGTCCTGATCATCGGGGGAAGCCTCGGTGCCCGGTCGATCAATTCAGCCATGACGAAAATCGTACGGGAACTGGTTGACCGCCATGGCATACAACTCATCTGGCAAACCGGCAAACTTGACCATGCCGCCATGAGTGTCTACGCGTCTTCGTCCGTTCTCGTTACAGATTTTGTCGACGACATGTCGGTGGCATACAGCGCGGCAGACTTGATCGTATGCAGGGCCGGAGCTATGACGCTGTCTGAAATAGCCATGATGGGGCTGCCCGGCATTCTGGTTCCTTACCCCTTCGCTGCGGAAAATCATCAGGAATACAATGCGAAGTCGTTGGTCGACAGAGAAGCTGCCATCATGATACATGATATTGAATTGGACGACAAGCTGGGCAAGGAACTGTCAGCACTGCTGACCGAACCGGATAGAATCAAAACGATGAGCAAACGGGCACTATCTCTGAGCAGGCCGAATGCGGCCCGAGATTTTGTTAAAAGTATGGAGGCGTCCTTCATTGCAAACCGGCATTAGGAGAATTCATTTCGTGGGTATCGGAGGCATAGGAATGAGCGGGTTGGCCGAGATCATGGTTCACCGCGGCTTTCAGGTGACCGGATCCGATCGGCAGTTGAGCGACATAACACGTCGTCTCCAGTCACTTGGTGTGAACGTGTTTGAAGGCCACGAAGCATCACAGGTAGATGCCGATCTCGTGGTGTACACGTCGGCGGCGTCAGCCGACAACCCCGAAATTCACGAGGCCTCCCGACGTGGCATCCCATGCGTCAAACGATCGGTTCTGCTCGGGGAAATCCTTCGCGAGCAGCGCGGTATTGCCGTCTCCGGAACACACGGAAAAACGACCACAACGGCTATGATAGGTCTGTTGCTTCGTCACGCTTCCCTCGACCCGACCATTCTGGTCGGGGGTATGATAACAGAGCTTGGTACCAACGCGTTGCCCGGCAAGGGGCAATACGCCGTTGTGGAAGCCGATGAGTACGACCGTTCTTTCCTGGACCTGCGCCCCTGGCTGACCGTCGTCAACAATATTGAGTCAGACCATCTGGACTGTTACAGAAATCTGGATGACATCCGGTTCACTTTTTCTGACTTTGCCAATCAAACGTCTGTATTTGGCTGTGTGATTCTCAACGCCGACGACCCGAATATCAGTTCCATAAGGGACCGTATTCATCGGAGACAACGAACCTTCGGGTTGGATTCCAAAGCGGATGTTTCCGCCGTAAATATCCGCTATGCCCATGGGACAATGTCTTTTGAAGTCAGCTTGGACGGGACCTCCGCCGGTACATGCACCTTACATCTTAACGGTCTCCACAATGTACGCAATGCACTGGCCAGCATTGCCGTGGCCGATGAACTTGGCCTTTCGTTTGACATCGCGTCCTCCAGTCTGTCGAAGTTTCATGGCACGGGTCGCAGGTTCGAACACTTGGGAACGGTCCGGGAAATAACGGTAATCGACGATTATGCACATCACCCGACAGAAATCAAATCAACGCTGCAAGGTGCACGGGAAGTATGGCCAACCCGCCGATTGGTCGTCGCCTTTCAGCCGCACCTGTATTCAAGAACCCGGGATTACTTGAAGGACTTTGCCGCTTCTTTCAAGCAGGCGGATGTCGTCGTGTTGACGGATATCTATCCCGCCCGGGAGTTACCAATTCCCGGAATAACCGGCGAGACCCTTTTCCACGCAACGAGGGAACACCATGAGCAGGTGCACTATGTGCCAACCCTTCCCGAGGCCCTGGACTTTCTCAAATCGTTTGCAGAACCCGGAGACGTAGTGATAACCATGGGTGCAGGTACAATTACAACCGTCGGACATGACCTCGTGAACAAACTGTGACGAAACATGAATGAGAGCTTTGTCAATCAAATACGAAACAACATCCAAGGGCAGATTCTTCAAGCAGAACCCCTCCATCAACATACTTGGTACCGGATTGGCGGACCCTGTGATCTGTACTGCATCCCGCAATCCATTCCTGATTTACACACGTTGGTGCAAATGTGCCGGGATGCGAACATACCTTTTTTTGTGCTTGGAAAAGGCAGCAATCTCCTTGTCAGCGATGAGGGCCTGCGCGGTGTCGTTCTCAACCTCAGCAGTTGCTGTCTTGACCTCGAATTCAACGGCAATCAACTGCATGTCGGAGCGGGATGGTATATGCCCAAATTGGTCCTTGAATGCGAGAAACGAGGCCTGGGAGGCATTGAACGCTTTGCCGGAATACCGGGAACCGTTGGAGGTGCACTAAAAATGAACGCCGGATGCCACGGGAGAGAAATGTATGATGTTGTCCACGATGTGACGTTTCTACAGAATGGAGAAACGCAGATTGCTGTGAAAAACGAATTGGAAGTTGAATATCGACACGTTCGGACCTTTGACGACGCCTCAACGGTTATTCTTTCGTCAACGTGGACAATGACACCGGAGTCTCCCGACCGACTTTCAGAAGCGCGCAAGCAGTATATGAAAAAGCGTCAGGAAACTCAGCCTATCAATTTGCCCAGTTCCGGAAGTGTTTTCAGAAATCCGTCCGGTGACCATGCAGCGCGCCTTATCGAAACAGCCGGACTGAAAGGACACAGTGTCGGTGGTGCAGCTATTTCGGATAAACACGCAAACTTCATTGTAAATGTCAATCGCGCGACCGCGAACGATGTTCTTG
>JAGQUY010000188.1 GCA_020438245.1 Bacteroidota bacterium | reverse complement strand
GCCTATTATCGTTGACCGGATGAAGAACGATGAGGATATCCTGGTGAGAATTCGGGCAGCCTTTACCACGTTTGATGTATTGAATGATCAACAATTTACGAAACCCAAAAAACAAGAGATAGATTATGAAGCGATTAATTAGTATAGCGGTCGGCATTGTACTGACTGTTTTTCTGATCAACAGTTTTAGCTCCTTTTATGTCGAATTCCTGTGGTTCGAATCCATGAAGTACGCGGATGCGTTTTGGACCATGTACACGACGGAATATTTGGTGGGGTCAGTCTATTTTATCGTCTTTTGGCTTGTGGCAGCGATCAATCTGATGATTGCTTCCAAAGGTACGCCATTGTGGGCCAATACGGGTTCGGAGGTTTTTCAGCAACAGCTTGCCATGATGTCGGGCTCACTGAGATTCGTCTTTTTTGCTGCTCTCGTTTTTGTCGGGTATGTCATGTCGGTTGCACCGGCCTCAAATTGGATGCGGGTTCTGCAGTATTTTGACAGCGAGCCGTTCGGCGCTGTCGATGCTGTATTTGGCAAAGACCTTGGGTATTACGTTTTTCAATTGCCCTTTTACCAATCCATTGTGGGCTGGCTAAAGGGGGTTGTGATTGTCTCGGTCGTTGCGTCGTTGGCCGTCTACCTGTTCCGAAGGTCCGTCCTTTTTCTGCCTCAGGGAATTCGTGCCAGCAACTACGCCAAGACCCATTTGATGGCGCTGGTTTGTACGTTCCTTCTTCTCTATGCGTTTGACTATAATCTGTCTGCCTATGACATTCTCTATAAAGATAACGGAATCGTCGTCGGTGCAAGTTATACCGATGTTCATGCCACGTTGTTGGGCTACCGCGTCATGACCGTGATGGCAATTTTGGCGGCGGTTGCTGTTATCATCAGCGCGTTCAGGAAATCGATGAAATATTTTCTGGTCAGCGTCGGGCTTTGGGTCGGTGCAGCAGTCATTTTTCTTGGCGTGTATCCGTCTCTTATCCAGAAGTTCATTGTGAAGCCCAATGAACTCGAGCTCGAAAAACCGTATATCGAAGAGGGTATCCGGGCCACCCGAAAGGCATATGAGCTGGACAAGATCACCGAGCGTGATTTCAACTATGAAGTGAATCTGACCCGTGAAGATATCGACAAGAACAATCTGACGATCAAGAACATCACGTTATGGGATTATCGGCCGCTTCGCGATTCCTACTCACAACTACAGGAGATCAGACCCTATTACAGCTTTGTTGACGTGGATATCGACAGGTATGTGATTGATGGGGAATATCGTCAGGTGATGCTGTCGGCGAGGGAACTCAATCTCGCCAAATTGGGTGGTGCTGACAATTGGATTAATAAGACATTTATCTACACTCATGGTCATGGTGTTGTAGTCAGTCCGGTCAACCGAGTTTCTTCCGAGGGACAACCCGAATTTTTCATGAAGAATATTCCACCGGAAACTACTGTGGACATGAAACTGGAACGCCCTGAGATTTACTTTGGAGAAACCCAGGCTATCGATGACTATGTTATCGTAAAGACCAGCAAGGAGGAGTTTGACTATCCGCTTGGCGAAAAGAACCAACAGACTTTTTACAAGGAAGATGCGGGCGTTGGGATAGGAACCTTTGCGCGCAGACTTCTTTTCGCGATTCAGTTCGGAAAGTTAAATCTGCTGCTCAATGATTACATTCAGCCTCAGAGTAAGATCCTGTACCATCGGAATGTTCAGGAGCGGGTATCCCGAATTATCCCATATATCAAGCTGGATAAGGATCCATACATGGTCATAGAGAATGGCCGTTTGTATTGGATTTATGACGGGTTTACCACGACAGATCAGTTCCCATATGCCAAGATGTCGTTTGTAAGAGGAACCACGCCGTTTGACGCCGGACATTCTTTTAACTACATAAGGAACTCTGTTAAGGTAGTGGTGGATGCATATAACGGAGCGACTGAAATCTATTCCTTCCGGCCGGAGAACGATCCCGTAATCAGGGTTTTTGCAAAGATCTTTCCCGACGTCTTCAAACCGCTTGATCAGATGCCTGAATATTTGAAACGTCACCTTCGATATCCGCAGGATCTTTTTGATATTCAGGCGCGTCTGTTCTCGGTGTACCACATGGAGGATGCCAATGTGTTCTACAATCGTGAGGATATTTGGAATATCGCAGAGGAGAAATACGGCGACGCGGTGCAGCCCATGGAAAGCTACTATATCATTATGAAGCTTCCCGATGCCGAGAAGGAAGAGTTTCTGATCATGATTCCGTTTACTCCGAACAATAAACCCAATATGATTGCATGGTTTTGTGCCAGAAGCGATGGTGAAAATTACGGAAAGCTTCTCGTCTATAAGTTTCCGAAGAGTGAACTGGTGTATGGTCCCATTCAAGTCGAAAGTCGTATCGATCAAACTCCGGAAATCTCTGAGAAGTTGACGTTGTGGAATCAACAGGGCTCGCAGGTAACCCGCGGGAATCTGCTCGCAATTCCCATCAATAATAGTCTTCTCTACGTGGAGCCGCTTTACCTGCAGTCGTCGCAGAGCAGATTACCGGAACTGAAAAAAGTCATTGTCGCCTTCGGTAACAATATATATATGGAGGACAACCTGGAAGCCGGCCTGGCGAAATTATTTGGCGGAGTCAGCTATGGAGAAAGGCCGACAACCTCCGGCCGTCTCGCCTCCGAACAACCAAAGGACGCGCAATCGGACAATCGATT
>JAGQUY010000187.1:2424-6498 GCA_020438245.1 Bacteroidota bacterium | reverse complement strand
TAAAGTTACTTTGTCAACCTATTGATTCGATTGAGCTGACGCTCAGCAACGGGTTTAATGCCCGGCAAGCTGGAACCGGACAACAAGCTATAGACCTTAGCGGCCTTCTCGGATTGTGCTGCAACGACGTACGTTTCAGCCAGCCGCAATCGAATGAGATCGGCATGCGGATCTTCCGGAAAAATCTCCAAAAACTCCTTCAACAGCGGTTCTCGGGATAATGTGCCTTTCTGGAAAGCCCGATTCAAAATTACCAGATAGCGGTCCACCGCGTCCTTTCTGAATGACCCAGTGGGAAATTGCCGCGTTGTCCACGACAATAGATCCGCGGCTTTTTGAAGATCTCCCTCCGCCGTGAACAGATCCGTCATACGAATCAGGCTCTCTTCAATTCGAAACGTCGACTTCTGCTCCACTGACCATTTTTCACCAAGTTCCTTGTAGATCGCTGCAGCCTGATTCAATGGGCCCGCAGTCTCCATTTTGCGCGCCACGCGGTACAAATAAATATCCGAAACCCAAATCGTAACCGGGTTTTCCCTGCGAATCTTGGAATACAGCGCCAGCGCATCGTTTAGACGTCCCTGTCGTTCCAGATTTACGGCGTTTTTGAATTCAGTCCATTCCTGCAGGTCACCAAACGATGACAACGGAGAAAATAATTCGGCCACGCCGTCATACTTGCGCGCCTGCCACGCCTTTTCTTCTTCTTCAAGCGCCGCATTGACCATAAGCGCTTTTTCAGCATCGCCGGTGGACAGCCTTTGGTGAAGACCCTGGTCCGATGCAATCCACAGCGAACCATCGGCAGCAAAAACCACGTCCCGAACGTTCGTCACGGGCAGTCCGTTTTCTTTGTCGAAGTGAAGCCAGAATCTTCCGTTAAAATAATCCAATCCTTTTGCCGATCCAGCTGCAATGTGACCCTCGTCGGACACCGCCACACAGGTAAGATCATTCGTCGATAAACCGTTGCCGGTCGTCCACGATCGCCACGTGCCATCGTACGCCGCAAGCCCGGCGTCGGTTGCAAGCCATTTGGTTTCGCGGCGGTCAACAATAAAGTCGCGCACTTCTCTGAAATTCATTTCAATCGGCTTGATGATCACCTTTGGTTCCGACGCCACCTGCACCAGAGAAGTACCTGAAATCAACCAGATATAACCCGATGCATCTTCATGAACAAATTTGACCTCATTCGACGGCAGCCCTTTGCGGCTGTCAAAAATTCGTCCGCCAATCATCAGTCCTTTCGAAGTGCCCGCGACAATAACCTGACCTTTGGGGCGATAGTAGACTTGATAAATTTTCTTGTCCATAAACGGAGGCCCCATGATGGTCCAGTGGGTCTTCTTGCGGCTGTAGTTCAGATTACACAATACCTTCCTGGAAATATCATCCACGACGGCCCAGATGTCTCCATCGATATCCTGATATACTTGGCGAATATTGACGCCGGATAGACCGGTCAAGTACGTTGTGCCGCTTTGCGCTTTGGAATCCCATCGCATTACGCCGTCCCGTTCCAACCCAAGCCAGAACGTATTTCCATCCACCGGCTCAATGCAATTGACCGCCGATGGTGTGGGAAAAGACTTCCATGCCACGGTGCCCCTAATGCGGTCCAGTATGGCGGTCCTGTTCACTTCGTCATACAGATCGGACAAGCGGAACAAAACCTCCGGATCCCGTGAGTTTTGCACCAGATCGTCATAGACAACTTGCACCGAGGATCGGCCTTTTTGCCGTTCTTCAAGTTCAGCAATGTGAAAACGATATTCGTCGAACCGCGAATGATCGGGATATTTATTATTCACTTTCTGTAAGAGACGGGATGCACCGAAGGTATCACCATCCAACTCGAGAAGGTTAGCCTGTTTGCGAAGAATTTCTTTATTGATCGGGTCGTCGGGATAGGTGTCAAGATATTGCTGATAGGTTCGTTGGGCATCTGTCCATTTACGGTGCATGGCGAGCGAGTCGGCAAAGTCAAGCAAAACGGATTTAAATTCCGGCCGTGTGGGGTAAGCGGCAAGAAATTTTCGGGTCCAATCGGAAGCGGCGGGAACATCCCCTTCCACCCAATCCAATCGGGCCATTCTCAGCATGAGCGTCGGCCATGAGGGTGTCTTGGAAAGAACGTCTTGCTGAGTGAACTTCGAATAAAATCGACGAGCTTCGCCGAGATTTCCCTTGACGCGGAACACATCTCCCCACTCCAGCAGGGCAGCCGCCTGCGCGTCTGCATCATCCGGATCGGTTAATTCCTGAAGTCCCTGCTTGTGAGCAACCCAGATGTTGCCAAATCGATCTACCTGAACGTCTTTCACGTCGTTGGCCAGTATTCCGTCCCCGCTCTTATACGTCTTTTCCACTCCCAACTTCATGCGGATCAGTCCATCGTCCGGGGTTGCGGCCCAGCATCGCCCGATCAGATCAACTGCAACACGATTGACAGCCCATCCATCCAAGTACACAGAACATTTCTTGCCCTCCAGACGGCCGGCCCCATTGTCTGTCGCTACCCAAACGATCCCCTTTTCGCTTACTGCAACATCACGGATGTTATCCTCCGGCAGACCGTTAGCCCGGCGGGTGTAAACAGCCCACGACTTGCCGTCGAAACTTGCCAGGCCCCGTTCAGTCCCTACCCACAAGATTCCGCGCCAATCTGACGCAATAGACTGGATCTTATCCGATAGAAGCGTTTGATTCGTGCTTTTGATGTCGAACAGACTCCAGCGGTCGCCATGTATACGCACGAGCCCCCGGGACGTACCGGCCCAAATCATCTGGTCGTTATCTACGTGAACCGACGTAATGTCGTTGGTCAGCAGGGTAATATCGTTTCGTTGGAAGTTCTTGAATTTCGCGCCGTCGTACATCGACAAGCCTTCGTCTGTCGCAATCCAAACTCTATGCTCCCTGTCCACCGCCAGGTCTCGGACGGAATTGCTGACCAGCCCGTCTGCTTTGGTAAGTCGTACGATAATGCGGCCATTGCACCACAACTGAATCCCGTCGCTCCCCGTGCCGATCCATATGGAACTGTCATCGATCGCGATGGACGACGCTGAAACCGCGTCCTTTTCCTTGTTGAAAACAGCAACGTGCTGCCACTGTGCCTGAACCGACAGGCTAAGCGTCAGGATTGAAAAAAACAATTTTGAAATCATGTACTCCTCGGTCCGATTCAGATACCGTCCGTAAACGCTGGATTATAAGGCATTTTCGGTATCATCGCAACAGGTTATCGGGGAACTCAAAATGCGGGTAACCAAGAAAATCTTCGAATGAACCGGAGAAACTGCAATCGAAGCTTAGCCTGCCGCCCGTTGATAGAGGAGGTCGTGGTTCTTGAAATATCTGGGATAGACGCGTTTTCTTTTCTTGTTGCGTTGGTAGTTCCTGGCAAGTTCGACGAAGATGCCGATATCCCGATCCCAGTCCGACCTCGTTCCGTCAAAATAAAATACTTTGATGGGAATCTGGTCGTGCTCCCGGCTCACCTTGGGATAAATTGCTTCACAGATGATTCCGTTCATGCACGTAAAGGGACTCACATCGATTATTCCATCGACGCCTTTTTCATAGAGATAAACGGCCTTCCCGGTACTCATGGTCATTTCACCATGGGAGCCGTAGTACGGCAAATACGGAAGACTGCGTTTTAATACTACCTCTGCCTTTTCGGGCTCCTCATATCCGGCGAAGTCTTCGTGAAATATCTTCATCATCGTATGTTCGTCGGATTTTTGGACACGGTTCTTGATCATGCTGATCAGCATTTTCTTGGACAAGGCACCGTCGCTTTTCCGGATGATCTCCTGCTGACGGAAATTGGTGTACCAGATCCATTCCGAAACGTCGGCCATCCACGCTTCACCGCCCTGGGCCTCAATGACTCTCACAATTTCTTCATTGGCGAACGTATCCAGTCGGCAGTAAATCTCCCCCACGACACCAATGAGCGGGCGTTCCCGGTCGTACTGGCAAGGAATGCCGCGAAACCGGTCACGCATTCTATTCAGGGTCTCGAGAAGTCCGGCCATATGGTCCTTCGGTTCGGCCTGA
>JAGQUY010000187.1:0-2344 GCA_020438245.1 Bacteroidota bacterium | reverse complement strand
GTTCCCCGCTCGACTTCATAAGGCCTTGTCTTGAGTGTCAGCTTTCTTAAGATGTCGGACACCACCACGGCGCGCCACGCGATTCGGGCAAACCCCTTACCTTCCTCGCCGAACTGATCATAGCTGTCCTCTCCTCTTGGAGAAAACACCAGAACCTCTGGATAGCCCAAATTCTTGAGAATTTTTTCGATCAATACTGAATATTGACCGAACCGACAGGGTCCGCCGGCCTGGGGCATGAGAAAAGCCGCCTTCTTTGGATCGAAGCCGGGCTCTTGAAGGACGGTCAGAAAGCCGCCCAACGTTATCGCCTGAGGATAACATTCATCACCGGACGTATGCTTCTTCCCAAGCGCCACGGTATGATGATCGGAGGGTGGAAGTACGCGGCCTTCTATACCGATTGCTTTCAGCGATGCCGCCATCAGCCTCGAGGATTCGTAACTCATGCGCGGGATATAAACGGTTCGGCCCCGAATCGATTTCTTGGATGGTGTCATACTTTTTTCCGGTTACGCAACTACCTTGACTGGTTCAACCATTGCATCGTCGTTTTCTCGGGCAGAACGAAAGAAGCCCTTGCTGTCCAAGTAGGCTTCACAGCGGGTAATGACCCCGGCATCGTTTGCATGGCCGTCCAACTGCAAGGTCAGGAACGGCTTTCCCGAAGCGTCCGTAACAAAATGCTTGATATACGAATCGGGCCCGCATTTGAAATTGGTGATATATAGGATGTGCAGATTCGGTTTGTCCTTGATAAATTTTGCGATCTGCAAAATCTTACGTCCCGAATTCCAGTACATGTTGTCATTGATGTCGGAAATGTCGACGTCCTCCGCATCGATAAAATCCATCGGAATGACGTTGACGCCGTAATAGTCCCGCAGTTTGTTCGAAACGTTCAGACTGATGCTCCGATCGTTCAGGTTATATACACGGCCGACCAAAACGATGCCCATGTCACCGGACTCTTCCAGCGTGGCCAAGGCTTCCTGCCCCATCCGTTTCATTCGGATTTGAAAATTTCGCTGCACCGCGTAGGCTTTTTCAATGGCTTCCTGATGACGCCCCGATCTTAAACGGTGCTCTTTGAGGAAGGATCTCAGTTCTTCTGATACCGTGGCCATTCCGTCGCGAAAATGCAAGGTTGGATCAAGAATTTTTTTCGCATGCAGTTCACCCAAGGAAGTACTTTTCAGTACGAACGGCAGGGTTTGTGTCCACGGACAGTGATGGGAGTTTACGTTATCGAATCGTGTCTCGCCATCGATCACGTTTGGTTGAAAAATATACTCACATCCTTTGTCGACGAGATTCTTGAAGTGACCGTGCGCAATCTTGATCGGGTAGCAGGGTTCGGCCACCGTGGTCTCGATACCCGCGTTGATGATTTCATGATTGGTCGGCTCGGAGACCACGACCTGATAGCCCAGTTCCGTGAAATAGGTATTCCAAAAGGGGAACTTCTCGTAGAAATGCATACTTCTGGGAAGACCAATCTTTATTGCGCCTGTGTTTCGGTCCGAATCAAACGTCTCCAGGAGCATTTTCTCCCGAATTTCATACAGATTTGGGATGACGGCGGTGCGATCCACCTTGGCCTTTTTGCGGAATTTGTCGGAACACTTGTCGCCCCAAAACGTTTTCTCGGAATCGACTTTTACTTCCTGCATCTCGCAATAGTTGGAGCAGGCCTTACAGGTAAAATGACGAACCGTGTAATCAACCGCCTCGAGACTGAAGCCTCGGAACTTCGTAGACCCAAGACCGACTTTTTCACGCGCCAAAATCGCAGAACCGATTGCGCCCACGACGCCGTTGTGCGGAGGAACGATAATTTTCTTTCCCAAGACCAGGGAAAAAGCGGCTGCCACGCTGTCGTTGTAGGCTGTTCCGCCCTGAAAATAAATGGTCTCCCCGATCTTCCTTGAACGAACCACCCTGTTCAGGTAATTGAGAACAATGGAATAGGCCAGACCCGCTACTATGTCCTCTTTGGCCGCACCCATTTGCATATACGAGTTGATATCCTTTTCCATGAAGACGGTGCAGCGCTCTCCCAATTTGATGGGCTTGAGGGAGGACAACGCCAGGCTGGAGAACTCCCCTTTGATGTTGATTCCGAGCTTCTCGGCTTGTTCTTCAAGAAAAGAACCCGTCCCCGCCGCGCAGGCCTCGTTCATTGCAAAATCCACCACAACGCCGTCTTCAATGCTGATAAATTTCGAATCCTGACCGCCGATTTCAAAAATCGTATCAACTTTCGCCCGAAGCAGCTTTTCGCTTATATACATGGCTCCGGTCTTGTGCGCCGTGATTTCGTCCTTGATCGCATCCGCGCCGA
>JAGQUY010000186.1 GCA_020438245.1 Bacteroidota bacterium | reverse complement strand
ACCGCCATCGGGAAGGCTGTCCTTTAAACTCAGCGGATGTTCCATTTCTTCGGAGCCCAGCATGAAGATCTGCCCACGGCCCCCGGAAATAATTTTCACGAGCGTATCGTGCGAGTACGAATCGAGCTTCTTGACCGCTTCGCCGTGAACATTTTCTTCGCCGGTAACACCGATCAGGTTTGCCAATCCGGCACGGTTCACTTCTTTGGAAATGATTTTTCCCGCAAGAGCAATATCCGATAATAGACCGCTGAGTTCGCCGGTGGCCAGCGGATGCTCACGTTCTTGTTCAATGATATGTCGCTCAATGGTCTTAATTCGGTGAGGCATGTTCCCCCGCTCGGTGGTTTTAATGGACATTAGTAAGAGCTGGTGCCGTCCGGTTTGCCGGAAACTATCTTTACGCTTGCACTTGCACCGATGCGTGTCGCTCCCGATTCCACCATGGCCAACGCGTCCTCGTAAGAGCGAACACCTCCGGAAGCTTTGACCCCCAAGCGCGTACCTACCACCTTGCGCATCAGGGCTACATCCGCAGAGGTGGCGCCCCCTTTACTGAACCCGGTGGACGTTTTCACGTAGCTAGCGCCGGCTTCCTTGGCAAGCAAACAGGCTTTGATTTTTTCTTCATCGGTGAGCAGACACGTTTCCAGAATTACCTTGACGGGAACCTGCCTGCCCGCGTGTCGGACAACTTCATGGATGTCACGCTTGACCAGATCGTATTCGCCGGATTTCAACCAGCCTACATTTATGACCATGTCGATTTCTTGTGCGCCGTGGGATACCGCCGTTTGTGTTTCGAGCGCTTTGGCTTGTGTGCTCGTCGCCCCCAAGGGAAAGCCAACGACCGTGCAGACAACGACACCTGATCTGTGAAGCAATTTGGCGCATCGCATCACCCAACAGGGATTTACACATACGGAGGCAAAACAATACTTGGCAGCTTCCGCACATAGTTGGTCGATTTCCGCTGAAGTGGCATCGGGCTTGAGAAGCGTGTGATCGATCAAGCGCCCAATTTTTTCTTTTGCGGGACTTATACCCAACGTGGAGGAAATACGGCAGGCCCCGCATTCAATAAAGTGGTCTACCACTTCGGGCTCGTGCTGAACCGCACATTGGCAGTCGACTGTGTCCCTGCACCCGCAGGATTTCGCTGAGGAAACAGGTACAACCGCCCCTGACCGAAGTTGGGTCAAGATCTTGTCTACCTGGTCGGAGATTGATTTGTCCATTGTGTTACTCAATTATACGTTTTTTGGAGAAGTTGGACAACGTGTTTCATGTCATCCAGGGATACGTCCATATGGGTTACAAACCGAACCCGTTTTTCGCTAAACGGAATGGCTAATATGCCGAGTTTTTCCAACTCTCCGACCGTTTGGGCGGCCGTGCCTTTCCGCACCTCAAAAATAACAATATTGGTTTGGACAGCGGAAGCGTCCAACTCGAAGCTGGCCATTCTGGAAATGTGTTGTGCAAGAAAGGAGGCATTCTCGTGGTCTTCTTGGAGTCGGTCGACGTTGTTTCTGAGAGCATACAGACCGGCAGCCGCCAGAAGTCCGGCCTGCCGCATTCCGCCACCAAAGGCCTTACGGTAGTATCGGGCTTTTTCAATGAAGGAATTACTGCCCACCAACACGCTGCCAACCGGGGCACCAAGACCCTTTGAAAGGCAAAGGGAGATCGTGTCAAAATAGTTGCCGAAATCCATTGGTTTTGAACGGGACGCCACGCAGGCGTTCATAAGACGGGCGCCATCCAGATGAAGAGGAATTTGGTGGGAGCGTGCCATTTTCGAAATGGCGGCAATCTGTTCAATCGGATAAAGCGTTCCACCAGCCCGATTGTGGGTATTTTCCAATGCGATCAGTCCTGTGGGGGCGCTGTGGATGTCGTCATGGCTTAGCTCAGCTTCAATTTGAGCGGCGCTAAGTACGCCTCGTTGGCCAATGAGCGTCTTGGTGATAATCCCCGACAGCATGCCGGCGGCACCGGCTTCGTACCTGAAAATATGGCTATCCCATTCGCAAATGACTTCATTGCCGGGTTGGGTGTGCGTCTTGAGAGCGATCTGATTACTCATCGTTCCACTGGGGACAAACAACGCCGCCTCCATGCCAAACATGCGGGCAACGGTTTCCTGCAATTCATTGATAGACGGGTCTTCATTGAAGACATCGTCCCCGACAGGGGCCGCGGCAATAATTGCCCTCATTGCGTCTGTCGGCTTTGTAACGGTGTCGCTGCGCAGGTCTACGATTCGCATCAGAAGAGGTTCGATACTCTTTTTTCTCAAAATACTAGTCGTACCGGTCTAATTCAATGCAAAACTGCCGGTCGAAATTGGTTTTGATTTCCAAAGGGGATATTGCCACATTGTCTCATGAAGTCAATTGTTATAGGATTAACCGGCGGAATAGGCTGCGGTAAGAGCGTCGTGGCCTCTTTATTTGAGAACTTGGGTGCTGAGGTGATCGATGCGGATTTGATCGGCAAACAGGTCGTGGAATCCAGCCCGTTGGTGTTGAATGAGATCGTTGATGCTTTTGGAAAGGAATTCCTCGACGGCGAAGGCAGGCTGAAGCGTAAAGAACTGGGTAATTTTGTTTTTGCCTCGGAAGAACGCAGACTGAAATTGAACGAAATAGTTCATCCACACTTATGGGCGGAGTGTGAAAACCGTATCGTTGATGCCAAGAAACGACTGGTTCGGTTGATTGTCGTTGACGCAGCGTTAATATATGAAACGGCCCTGGATAGCCTTTTTGACGGAGTGCTCGTCGTAACGGCAAGCCTTGAAAACCGGATCTCGCGATTGAAATCCAGAGACGGACTTACAGAAGATGCTATCAACCATCGGATTCGATCTCAGATGCCGATTGAGGAAAAAGAAAAGCGGGCAACATGGGTCCTCCGCAACGATGCCGGTCTTGATTTGCTGGAAGAAAAAGTGATTCGTCTTCATCGAACGATCCTTCAAATCAATTGACACCTGCGTGATCTTACCTCCTTGCGTAAACAATTTGAATTGTCTAACTTACCCGGCCCTGAAGACCTATTCACCCTCACCCCTGGAGTCGACTCATGGATAGACTTGTCGGAATTTTGGGAATTGCGGCCATCTTGGCAATCGCCTTTCTTTTCTCAAACAACAAAAGACGCATTAATTGGCGCCTCGTGGGAACGGGAATCCTGATTCAAGTTGTTTTTGGCGTCTTGGTATTGAAAGGGAAGTCGTGGGGGGCGCCGTTTAATTTTTTGGCGGTGGCCTTCGACTGGATTGGCCGCGGTGTCGTCAAATTGCTGGCCTTCACCACGGAGGGTGCGTTGTTTGTTTTTGGGGATCTTGCGCTGAGTCCGGGTCAGTCGGGGAGTATGGGTTTTTTCTTTGTCTTTCAGGTGTTGCCGACGATCATTTTCTTTTCGTCCCTGATGGCGGTGTTGTACTACCTCGGATTCATGCAAAAAGTTGTCCAGGGCATGGCATGGGTGATGGCGCGTCTCATGGGTACCAGCGGCGCGGAATCCCTTTCAAATACCGCGAACATTTTCGTCGGACAAACCGAAGCGCCTCTGATGATCCGACCATTCATCAAGACGATGACGAAGTCTGAACTGCTGACTATTATGGTCGGAGGGATGGCGACCATCGCAGGCGGCGTCATGGCTGCTTACATCCAGATGTTGGGCCAGTCGTTTGCGACCGCAAAAGGAATTCCGTTGAATGAGGGCCAGATTCTCTTTGCAACGCAGTTGTTGGGGGCCAGCATTATGGCCGCACCTGCCGGAATGGCTTTATCAAAAATACTCTATCCAGAGACCGAAGAACCCGTGACCAAGGGTAGTGTAAAAATAGAAGTCGAAAAAAACGCATCCAACGTACTTGAAGCGGCCGCAAGCGGGGCGTCCGATGGTATGCAGTTGGCCCTCAATGTTGCAGCTATGCTGCTTGCTTTCCTCGCACTGATTGCGATGTTTAATGCAATCCTGTCCGGGGTCGGTGGATTGTTTGGGTACGACGAACTTTCGTTACAATTACTTCTCGGTTGGGCGCTTTCTCCCGTTGCATTCCTGGCCGGTGTTCCGTGGTCCGAAGCGCAGCAGGTAGGAGCCCTGCTTGGCACAAAGATCGTTGCCAACGAGTTTGTTGCATACAGCGACATGGCAAGGATGATTGCGGAGAATGTTATTCAGGACCCAAAATCGATAACCATTGCCACGTTTGCACTCTGTGGGTTTGCCAACTTCTCATCGATTGCCATTCAAATCGGGGGTATTGCTCCGATGGCGCCTGAGCGAAGAAAGGACCTGGCGGCGTTGGGTCTGCGAGCTGTCTTGGGCGGTATGTTGGCGACCTTGCTGACAGGTACGATCGCAGGTATCCTGCTCTAACAAACCGTGGATGAAAGATTTCTTCCGCAAATACTGGAAATCGCTGAGCATTGCGTTTATCGTGCTGGTTTTGACTGTGGTTTTTGCCGGCCCGCCCTTGCTGCATCTGATTATCAAAGATAAAATCGGATCCGCACTTAGTGGTTTCGGCCGAAGGACCGGTTTGTTGACCGACGTCGGCGGGATTTCCTTTCCGACGAACACGTCGCTCATGTTGACAGACGTGTCCGTCCGGCCGGACTCATCCATGAATGCCATCGTCCGTATCAACAGGCTGGCTGTGGAGTTTTATCTGGGCGGCTTTATGACGGGAAACTACGTCCGAAGAATTATGGTGGATAGCCTATACATTCGCATAGTCAGGGAATCTGATACGTCGTTCAACTTTTCAAGGCCGACGGAGTCCGCTCCCGACACCGTTCGCAGGACATTCCCGGCTTCAGCGCCGCAGAATCGTATTGCCAGATTTATTGATCGATATCTTTC
The DNA here is from genome assembly GCA_020438245.1 of Bacteroidota bacterium. Taxonomy (GTDB): domain Bacteria; phylum CLD3; class CLD3; order SB21; family SB21; genus JAGQUY01. The sequence goes on along the minus strand of JAGQUY010000186.1, from coordinate 3,151 downwards.
CCGAAAGATTCCGTCTTTTGAGGTCAGTCATCTGTTTGGAGAATACTCCGAACCCTACAAGCGCAATATTCATGATCGCGAAAATCTTATCTTCAAAGACTTTTCGGTTACGCTGAAGGAGAGTTTTTTTCGGGATGCTCAACTTGAAGTTCGCGGCACGATAGAACAGGACGACAGAGTCAACTATATGATTTCCGACGGAACCCTCAACCACCGCAGTCAGAAAATACAAGTTAGCACATTCTTTAATGCTCCTTTCAGAATACCCGGAGTGAGTTCACGCCTACATGGTGATGCTTTTCTTAAGGGAGTTGATTTGGAGGTTCACAGCCTGTTCGACGAGGGGGAACGGAGCCAGTTGAAGGCATCGCTCAACCTCATCGATGTCGAGATTGAATCGGAAGCCGTTGCCGATGAGAAACTTAAAAACATCAATGTTGGATTTGACCTAGATCTGGATTACGGTTTGACCGACATTGAAATCAAGCCGGCGACAAAGGTCTATTTAAACAAGATTCAAACGTTTCTGGCAGGACGGATTGATCACTTGGATGATGAACCTCGCCTGGATGTTACTGCAACGATTTCTCCGTTGAGCATGGATGATTTTCTGGCGTCGATACCCAACGCGCTGATGACCCGGATTGACGGCATGAAGGTGCGGGGTTCTTTCGACTTTAAGGCGCGCCTGCAGCTTGATCTGGCGCTCCTTGACAGCACCAAGTACGATGTGGATGTACACGTCAGCGACGATTTTCGAGTGTTGTCCCTCGGTGACTCCATTGATATCATTCATTTGAGAGATACATTTCAATACGAATTTCTGACCGAGGAGGAACAGGACTCCACGTTTTGGGTGGGGCCGATGAATCCGTACTATGTTCCACTCGACAGTCTTCCAGCGGTTCTGGTCAACTCTATTTTGTATTGTGAGGACAACTCTTTTTTCAAGAATGACGGTTTTAACACGCTGCAAATCGGACGGTCGATCCGTGACAATCTGAGGGCCGGGAAATTTGCGCGGGGCGCCAGTACCATTTCCATGCAGTGGACGAAGAACATCTATTTGAGTCGCGAAAAGACAATCGCTAGAAAGTTTCAGGAGCTGATTCTGACGTGGCTGATCAATCATGAGAAATTATTGGACAAAGCACGCGAAAAGGAAGCGCATAAGAAGCGTCTGTTGGAAATCTATCTGAATATTATCGAATGGGGACCCGACATCCGGGGTATCGGGCGGGCCAGTCAGTTCTACTTCAAAAAGAGGCCAAAAGACTTGACGGTGGACGAAGCGGTTTTTCTGGCGACTATTATTCCAAACCCGAAAAAGTATGAACGGTATTTCGAAGGAGGGCAACTGATCCGCAAGCATCGTCAGTTTATGGAATGGGTGGTTCGAATGCTTGAACAAAAGGACGTGATTGACTCGACCCTTCTGCTCAAATCGCTTCCTGTTTCGTTCCAGGTGGTCGGGGAAGCCCGAAAACTGATTAGCGGTTACAAGAGCGCGGACAGTCTTGACATCGAGGACGACATTGAGTATCGGCAATCGATAATGGAGTAACCATGGCATCCAAAAGCAGTATAAACCCGTTTATTTATAACGAACTTGGACAAATTCAGTGGTTTTGGAGGCTGCTTGCTTTCTTCCCGATCTATCTGATTTTGACCAAGTTGATCCAGGTCTGGTTTCAGGTTTACGACCCGAAGAGTGCCGATCCTCTGTTGGAGACGGTGTGGCTGACTATACGGTTCGGATGCCAAGCGGCAGCTGTTCTGATGCTCACCTGGATCGCTTTGACCGTACTGGACAAAAGAAGGTTTGATTCTTTCGGCTTATCGTTTCATGAACGATGGACCAAAGAAGTGGTGTTGGGAATACTTCTCGGTTTCGCTCTAACCTTCCTTGCATTGGGATTGGTTTCCCTGCTGGGAACCGTCAGCCTGTCTGCGCAGCCTTTCGATTGGGTAGACTTGACTGCGCTGATTGTGCTCCAACTGATACTCTGGCTGTTGGCGTCGATTTCTGTGGAGGCCTTCCTGCGCGGCTACGTACTTCAGGTTATTTCGGAAGCACAGGGCAAGATATTCGCATCCCTCTTCCTATCCTTTCTATCTGCAATCCTTTACACGCAATTTCGTCCGGAGCTCTGGATACATGGGGTCAATATGGCCGTGTGGAACCTGATAGCCTGCGTTTTCTATTTCAGAACACGAACGTTATGGGCATCCATTGGATTGCAGGCTTCTGCAGCGTTTTTTCAACAGGTGTTTTTCGGAAGTCCTGTATTTGATATTCACCCGACCTTTTCTTTGTTTCACGTTGAACTGACCGGTCGAAATGCGCTTACCGGGGATTATTTTGGAGTTCAACAAGGACTGCTTGCCGGATCCGTATTGGTGGTCACGTTGTACTATCTGATTCACACAAAGCAGCTTCAAGTGGCCGATTCAGTGCGAAAAGCCAAGTACGAGGCGCTGACAAAGCCTTTTGTTCACCTGGAAAAATGAAAAAAACCGACCAAAGACCTAACCTTCCTCCCGTGAATGATATTCTAAATCGTTTGCAACCGTTCCTATTTGATCGGGAGATTATTGTCAGGATTATACGTCGTGAAATTGCACAACTCAGGTCGGACGCGCCGGTTGGACAGCAGACACGCGGACAACTTGTTGAGCTGATTCTGGGTCGCGTAGCAAAGCGGATCAGAAGTCTGACGGAGCCTGTGTTGATACCGGTGATCAATGGAACCGGTATTATCCTCCATACCGGTTTGGGACGTGCTTTATATTCAAGGCAGACGATGGAAACCCTGAAGCAACTCGCCTACGGATATTGCAATCTGGAGGTCGATTTATCTTCCGGAGAGCGCAATGATCGGACTCAGGTGGTTGAGGAGTTGATCAATTTATTGACCGGATCGGAAGCGGCCGTGGCGGTTAATAACAATGCCGCCGCGGTGCTGTTGGTTTTGAATTCGATTGCAAAAGGAAAAGAAGTAATTGTTTCCAGAGGCGAGTTGGTGGAGATTGGCGGTTCTTTTCGTCTGCCGGAAATCATGGAAAGCAGCGGCGCGCTGTTAAAGGAGGTCGGAACAACCAACAAAACCCGATTGTCCGATTATGCCAAGGCTATTGGCGGGCAAACAGC
>JAGQUY010000185.1 GCA_020438245.1 Bacteroidota bacterium | reverse complement strand
TCCGAAACAGCAAGGGCAGGGTTCGTAAACTGGGAAGTGACTACCTGACCTATTCCATTCTGGATGCCGTTATTGACCACTATTTCACGGTGCTTGAAGAATTGGGAGAACGGATCGAGGAAGTCGAAGACAAATTATTAAAATCTTCGGATCAGGTGACGGTTCATTCCATTTACCGGCTCAAACAGGAACTTGTTTTTTTGAGAAAGTCGATCTGGCCGATGAGAGAAGTTGTCAGCGGATTACTGAAATCGGATCACGACCTGATAACCGAGTCGACGTTGGTTTTTACCAGGGACGTCAACGACCACATCGTGCAAGTTCTCGAAACGGTGGAAACGTTTCGAGATATGACTTCCGGAATGCTCGATCTGCACCTTTCGTCTGCGAGCAACAAGATGAACGAAGTAATGAAGGTGCTAACCATTTTTGCAGCCATTTTCATTCCGCTGACGTTTATCGTCGGCGTGTATGGAATGAATTTCGAATATATGCCGGAACTTCATATGAAAAACGGGTACTTCGCCGTCTGGGGTTTCATGCTGGCTGCCGTAGCGATCATGCTGATCTACTTCCGACGAAAACGCTGGTTGTAAATACTCATCCGGCAACTCGCCTGCCTTTGTAAACAGATATCCCGGAGCCCTCGGCAAGATATACCGACTTCGGTTCCTGCTTCGCCAGGAAGGCAAACGTCGGGCCGTAGACTTCCTCAAAATCAACGTCAATATGGTAGGTGTGTACCGGATAAACCAACCATGCAGGGTGCTCGACCTGATACTCCGATGTCGATGCTTCGTTGAGTTTTGTATACCCCCAAAAATGCTCGGTAATAAACTCTTCTTCACTACCATCAGACCATCTCACCGGCGTCGTGTCTGCGCGAACCATCAATCGATTCCATTGTGCCGACTTCCATTGATACTCTACGGATAAACCGTCCTCGTTGAGTTCCCAACGATGGCTCATCGGCATGGTTTGATAGTGTTCTCCATATACGACATTTGCAATCAGCGACAACGCCGGTTTCGGCACAATCTCTTTCACGAAGACAACTCCTCTTTTCCAATCACCGGCCTCACCACAGTGCCTCACATAGAACCGAAGATTCACTTCCTCGAAATCCGAGTGAAACGGAATTTGCCACCCACGAACTCTGGTATCGAGAAACATGAATCCGACGAGAGTCACATAACACCTGTTCTCAAAAAGATCCAAATCAGTCTGGGGAGGAACGTACGATCGCAGCAACTCGGGTTTGATCACATAATTGGCCATGATCAATTTGCGCCACTCTGCCGTCAAAAAGGCACTACTCATGGAATCCTTCGAAATTACAAACACAAAACACACTGAAACCGTATGAATCTACAGTATTGGGTGATCATTCCAAACAATTAAGGCGGTCATGGTTAAAGCTTCCTAACAGCGGATTAAGAATCATTTAATCTGCGCAGGGTACTTTCAAAGAAGCGGCTTCGACGGCTGCACAGAAAGAGCCCTGTTCCATGATCAAAAAAAGATACCTGTTTATCGTGTCAATTGCAGCTCTCCTCGTTTCCGGATTTGCAGCCAGTGTGGCTATGTTGACTTTTGACGGGCGTGAGCCCGATGACTGTACCCTTGAATTGTTGGGAAACTCCCGCAAGTCCGTTAAAAATCGAATCCGCCGTGACGCTGAACGGTATAC
>JAGQUY010000184.1 GCA_020438245.1 Bacteroidota bacterium | reverse complement strand
GCTGGGGGATATAAACTGTGTGGTAACTTCGTTATCTGATTCTGACAGGGAAAAAATCAAAAACCATGTTTTTGATATTCTTCAAACCCTGAGCGTTCGGGTACCGTATGACATGTTCGGTCAGTTGGAGTTGGTTGCGGAATTCGATCCCCTGCGCAAAATGCGAATCAAAAACCTTTTGCTGAATATGAGGAGTTCGTTCAAGCTGCAAAGCGCTTGAGTGATGTCTCACGCTGAGGCCTCCACACCAATGGCCTCGGTAATAGATCGCAGCCCGTCCCGACGCAGTAGACGATCCAATCCACGGTTCAGCTGTCTGCAAATCAAGGGCCCTTGGTACACAAACCCAGTATAAACTTGGATCAGCGAGGCTCCGGCCTTGATCTTATCGTACGCATCGTCTGCCGTAAACACCCCACCGACTCCTATTACGACAACCTTCCCCCCCATCTGTTGTTTGATATAACGAATCACCTCAGTTGATCGTCTGGCAATCGGTTTGCCGCTCAAGCCTCCAGTTTCCGCTGCAAGCGCCTCTGGTGCGTGAAGGTTTTCACGCGTAATCGTTGTATTCGTCGCCACGATGCCGGAGACTCCGGTCGCACCGACAACTTCCAAAAGATCGTCCAGTTGGGCCCGACTCAAATCGGGTGCGATCTTTACCAGGACAGGTCTTGCGGCAGCTCCTGTCGTAGTCGATAATTTCCTATTCAGGCCGGAAAGTTGATTCAGAAGTTCAAGGAGAGAGGATTTCTCCTGAAGCTGTCTCAAATTGGGTGTATTGGGAGAACTGACATTGATAACAAAATAATCGGCAACATTCCACAATGTTTGAAAGGAAAAGACATAGTCCTCAACGGCTCTCTGGAGATCCACCGTTTTTGTTTTGCCGATGTTAACCCCAATAGGAATATCCGAAGACCTCGAAGACATCCGCTTTGCCGTGATTTCCGCCCCATCGTTATTGAATCCAAAACGATTGATTAGCGCACCGTCAGCCGGGAGTCTGAATAAACGAGGCTTCTCGTTACCAGGCTGTGCCGACCCCGTAATGGTACCAATCTCGGCGAATCCGAATCCCAATTTATTCCATGCCGCCAAGGCAACACCGAATTTATCAAATCCTGCGGCTAGCCCTATGGGATTCCGAAAAGCGAGTCCCCAATGCCGTTGCGCAAGCAGCGGGGAACTATAGTTGGCCCAAGGCTGAAGCGGTGAAAGCAACCAAGGTTGTTCTGCCAGTCTCTTGAGAATCCGGTCGTGAATTTGTTCGGCGTCAATTCGAAATAGTAGCGGTTGAAAAAGGTGGCGGTAGATCATAACGGCCCCAAAATAGGAGTACTTCGTCATATTTACAAACTGTTAAATACCATGATTTATCATCGCGAAAGGATTTGAAAAGCCGCTTCCTTTTTTATATGTTCACTTTCCCAACCAGGAGCAATGATTGTATGGCCCGCATGGGTTCCAGACTGCTGAAAATTTTTCTAAAGACTGTCTCGTACTCATCATTGGCAGTACTGGGAATCGTGCTGTTGACTCTCGTCCTATCCCAGACGGGCTTTTTCAGATCCTTTTTGCTGAGCACAATCGTTTCAGAAGTAAATACGCAGTTGAACGGACGCATCGAAGTGCAGGAATTGCAGGGCAATTTTTTCTCCAATCTGACCCTGAAGGGCCTGAGGATTTCTATGGGGGATACTTCAGTGGTCGAACTGGAGGAACTTGGATTATCGTATGACGTCCTGTCTATCCTGGATAAGAAAATCACAATTCACGAAGTCCGCTTGGTACACCCTGCGATGTATGTATTTGAGGATTCTACCGGCATCAATTTGGCCAGGTTGGCAAAGCCGTCCGAACCAAAAGGCCCAGAACCCATAGACAGTTTGGCGATGCCGCTCGGTGGCTTTGAGATCAAGCTGGATCGTTTCGTGGTAGAGGGCGGTGATCTTGTATTTGAAAGTGAAGATTTGACGGCTCAAATAAAAAATTACAATATCGTTATATCGGCGCAAGTCAGCGGACTTCGCCAGCACGTCAATATCAGCAAATTGGGTTTGATGTCCGTTTTGGAAACGAGAAGAAAAGGATCAGTGGTAAAGCGGGACAGTCTTGAACTCAAGAACATGACGTTGTTGGCTGAGGCTCATGCTTTCAAACCGTCTCTTCGCGATCAAGCACGCAACCCGTCGGTGCCCGATTCTACCTGGATCAATCTTCAGGAACTCCGAATTCTCACGGAGCAGACGGATGTTTTTCTAAAAGCGGATGTGGTATTGCCGGACAGTGCAGAAGGTATCAAACTTCATTACAATGCCGAAATGCGTGCGTATCCACTAAGCCTGAGCGACATTCGAAAATTTGCCGATATTGGTCTCACAAGAATGGAGCGTGTGGAGATTGAATTGGCCACGAGCGGGGACGGGAGCCGGGCCACTCTCCGGAAATTGAATCTTCTCACCTCTGCTGGTGATTTTAGTGGCACGGCAGATGTGGATTATGGCTCCGAGCCGCTCGGATACGTGGCCGATCTATCTTTCAATGGGATTAACGCCGGTGTATTCTTGGATCAGCCTGATCTAATCGCCGTACTAAACGGAAAGGTACATGCAGATGGTGTTGGATTAGACCCGGAGAAGATGATCAGTCAATTTAACTTTGAGATTCATAAATCAAAGTTTGGCGGAGTGGATATTGAAAATTTTCAAATCGATGCCAAAGTTCGTGATGGTCTGGCCGAGTTGTCGACGTTTCAGGGAGTTACCAACGCGGGGAATTTTAATTGCACGGGTTTCTATCGCCTGACTGACGAAAGCTATCGTCTCGAAACCAGCTTGCGGGGAATCAATATAGGAGATGTACTTGCAGACACCGTCTTCAGGAGTTCTATCAATCTCAACTTTGCGCTGGAGGGTCAGGGACTTAATCCGGCAACTTCCCACAGTTCACTGGTGGTCACTTCGGATTCCTCGAAGATCATGGGGCGAGACCTCAACCGCCTGGTGGTCAAAGGATCCCATTCAAAAGGCCGCATCTATCTTGAACAACTGAACTTACGGACCCCTATTGCTGAAGTTAACGCAGCCGGCGAGGTCGGACTTGACTCAACCTTTGATATAAGTTATGACTTGCGGACGCTTGATTTCGACCTCCTGAAAAAATATGTTGGGCAGGATTCCACAATGCGGGAAATGGCTAATATGGAACTGGAGTTCCACGGGCAATTATCCGGTAGCGCGAGTCGGCTTGAAACAAGCGGTAATATAGTGCTAACCAACTTGGCTTTTAGTGACCTCCGTGTCGACTCCCTTAATTTCTCCTATTTTCTCAGTAATATCCTGCCATCGGAATTTATGGGACCGATCCTGTTTTCCCGGGTGGACAGCTCGGTAATTGGAGATTTTTTGTTGTATACCCATAAAATTAGCATGCCGGGAACGACGATCAGTGACTTTTCAACCTCGATTTCCAAGGAATCCGGTCGCACTCATTTTGATGTCTCGGCGTTTTATGAGGAACTGGCCGCCTATGCCAAGGTAAAGGGTACTATTGCCCTGGAAAATCCTCAGAAAGGAAGCATTCTCCTCGACAAACTGCTGTGCCGGGTTACCGGAAAGAGCATAAAGACCCGGGAGGTGATGGTTGAATTGGGGGGAGATCCGATCATTGATACGACGTATGACAGTTGGGTGGAAAATTGGGAAAACAATAAACCGATCGATGTTGTTTTTGATATGGAAAAAAACATCTATGATATTCGATCGTTCAGTATGGATGTTGGACGGGGATTGGTTTCTGTTTTTGGATCTCTTGATATCACCGGCGATCAGAACATGGATATAAAGATTAAGGATTTGGACATGTCGAGGGCGAACGCACTGATCGGTTCCAAAGAGTCCGTGGTGGAGGGCCTTTTAAACATGAATGCGAGTATTAAGGGAAGCTTCGAACGTCCCATTCTTCTCGGCGATTGGAATATTCTGAACGGAAAAGCATCAGAGTTCGTTTATAACAGTTTTCTCGGTAATCTGCAGTATCTCAATCGGAAAATTCAAGTCAACATGACGCTCAACCAGAATAAAGACAAGACACTGACCGTCGGCGGTTATCTCCCGATTGATCTTAGTTTCAAAGATGTTCCGGAACGCTTCACACGCCGACCCATGAACTTCAAAATTCACTCGGAAGGAATTGATCTTCGATTTCTCCAAGCCTTTTTTGGAAAGGCTCTCGTTCTGAACCGCGGTGAAATAAAAATCGACCTGAAGGTCAGCGGGAATAAGGAAAAACCGAGCCTGGAGGGAGAAATGAAGATTGAAGACGGTATGATGTCTTTCCCGCGTACCTCGCTCGGGCAGAGTTTTAGAAACGTCCGAATGTTTACCCGTTTGACACCGGACAAGATTTTCCTGGACACCCTTTCTGTCCAATCCGGAAAAGATCCATCCTCGAATATGTTCGTTAACGGGTCTTTGGATGTAAGTGAGTTGATGAAAGATTTTGATTTTGAAAGAATTGACAAGATCACGTACGATTTTAATGCCGTATTCAACAACTTCGTGCCTATTAATACGAAATCTGAATCGTCCTATTTACATACCGCTCGGCTGACCGGAAATATCAACGTCTCTGCTCCGCAATCGCTTTTTTATACCGTGGTCAAAGGAGATGTGCAAATACGGAATGCGGAAATATGGGTTGTTGAGAGTTCCAAGGCGCGAAGCGTTGCGGCCGTTTCCGCAAAACCCATTGCGGCTGACACCGTGCCGGCAATCGACTATTATAAGAACCTGGACTTGGATATTTCCGTGAGCCTTCCGGAGAACTCGGATAATGGAATTCGTAGCGCCGAAATGTTATTAGGTCTGTTTGGGGACATCATTGTAACCAAACCGCCGGAATCAGAAGACTTCTTCATCAGCGGGAATGTCAGCACCAAGAAAGGCGGCAAGTATGCTTACTTGAGCATTGCCTTTAATATTGAACGGGGAGACATCACGTTCAAAGGGGAGCCGGGAGTCAACCCTACGTTGGATATTCTGGCCGTGAAGAGGTTTACCTACAAATACGAGCAGGAAGATATTCAGGCCGAAGCTCAAATAAAGGTTTCCGGTCAACTCTTGAAACCGGAGATAGCAATAACAGCTGTTGAACGGGGTACGGACAATCCTCTTCCGGACTTGACAGAGCCTGCGGATATTGTTTCCTATCTGATACTCGGTGTGAAAACTCGTGACATCGCCAAGCTTGACCCTTCTCAGGCAGGCGATTTTGCAAAGCAGGTGGCGATTAATCAGGTATTGAATGCGGTGGCCAATCAGGCTGGGCTGTCCAAACTGGAATATATACCGTCCACGACTGGCGCGGGTGCCACGGTTGAAATCGGTAAGCGAATCACGGAGGATATCCAAGTCACTTTCTCGGGTGGAAACGATCCGACCGTAGGACAAGTGTTGACCTTGGAAGTCGTAGCCGACAGTATGTGGGGTTTCAAGAAGTTCCCTTTGCTGCGCAAATGGAAGAAGACGATTGAATTCGAATATAAAAAGCCTTCGCAGGAGGAAACGGATAAACAGGATATCATCAATCTGATTCTGTACTTTCGAAAAGAATATTGATGTTTGTCGACACTCACGCCCACATTGACTACTCCCTTTTTGACGACGACCGTACCGCTATGCTTGAGCGGGCATGGACCGGAGGGGTTGAATTTATTGTAACGATCGGTATTGATATGGAATCCTGCGAACGGGCCATTCGTCTTGCCGATGAGCACGAACATATTTTTGCAGCCGTGGGCCTGCATCCAACGGACGCGGTGAAGGCAGACGACTTCACCTTCAGGCGGTTGGAAGAATTGGCCGGCCATCCAAAGGTGGTTGCGATTGGAGAAACGGGATTGGACTATCACTGGCAGGATTCCCCCCGTGATGTGCAAGAAACCGTTTTTCGCGAAAGCATACGGCTTGCGTGTCGCTTGGACCTGCCGATCATCATACACAATCGTGAAGCCGACACGGATGTCATCCGAGTCCTTGCGGACGAAAAGAAGACACATGACCTGCAAAACCTCCGCGGAATCATGCACTGTTTTTCTGGGGATGAAAAAATGTTGACCGAAAGCATTGATTTGGGTTTCTATATTTCGTTTGCCGGAAACCTGACGTACAAGAAATCTCGTCTGCCAGACGTTGCCGCACGCGTCCCCCTGAGCAAAATGTTGATCGAAACCGATGCACCCTTTTTGCCACCGGTCCCTATGAGAGGGAAACGAAACGAACCCGCTTACGTAATACACACGGCCCAGAAGCTGGCGGAGGTTCTTGATGTGGCCGTCGAAGACATCGGACAGTTGACGAGCAAAAATGCACGTGCCGTTTTTGGAATCGGCGTGAAATAATGAGTCTACAAGTGAAATAAGATCACGTTCATCCGGCTTATCAATCCGTAAACTTTGTAAAAACAATGTTTACATTCTCCAAAAAATTTGGCACACTACGTGCCCGAATGGACACTACAGTTCACGGGAAAGGTGAGGTATGAAAAGAAGTATTCTTATTTTTACAATGGTGTTCACGGGGATTCAAGGTGTACTTCTC
>JAGQUY010000183.1:2625-20241 GCA_020438245.1 Bacteroidota bacterium | reverse complement strand
TGACGGGCAATCTCTGTCGCTGTACCGGATACCGGCCCATTGTCGAGGCGGCTGCGCAGTCGTGTATACACAAAGGTCTTGATCGTTTTACGGACGAACAGGAACAGGCGATTGACGCTCTCCATGAAATCTCGGACGCGTCCCTTCGTCTTCAAACCGTTGAACAGCAGTATTTTCGTCCGCGTACTCTGCGGGAGGCTTTGGTTTTGCGCGCACAGTATCCGCAGGCAGCCCTACTTTCCGGTGCAACCGATGTAGCTCTCAGTGTGACAAAGAGGCACGTATTGCTTGAAAAAATTATTGACCTGTCGGGCGTTCAGGAGTTGAAAGAAGTGGTCGAAACCGACGATCGATTAATCCTCGGTGCCGGCCTGCCGCTAAGTGATGTCATACCTGCTATCAAGAAAGAATTTCCCGCACTTCATGCCATGTTGGCTGTTTTCGGCTCCCTTCAGATCAGAAATCTGGCCACGCTTGGCGGAAATCTCGGGACCGCTTCACCCATCGGAGACACGCTGCCGGTCTTATTGGCGTACAAGGCCAAGGTTTTTTTGGAAAGTATTCACGGGCGACGCAAGGTTGAAATCAATCACTTCTTTACGGGATACAGAAAATCGGTTCTGAAGAAAGATGAAATCATTACGGCGGTCAAGCTGAACAAAGTCGGTGAGGCAACCGTTGTGCGATCGTATAAAGTGTCCAAGAGAAAAGATCTGGACATTTCAACAATCAGCGCGTGTTTCCGCCTCACTCTGGATAAAAGTGGTCGTGCGGCAGAGGTTGTTCTGGCTTATGGGGGAATGGCCGAAATGCCCAAACGAGCAGAAAAGACGGAGAAGTTTTTGACCGGTAAGACCTGGTCGGCAGAAACCGTGGAGGCCGCCCGTCTCATTCTGGATCTTGAATTCCGGCCCCTTTCTGATGTCCGTGGGAGCGAAGAGTTTCGACGTGTTGCTGCGGGCAACCTCCTGCTCAAATTTTATTTTGAAACGACGGTACACAGAAAGACAGTTGGGTTGTGAAAACGTTGACTCACGAAAGCGCTGTCCATCATGTCACCGGTTCGGCCGTCTATGTGGACGACATGCCGATCAACGATCGTCTTTTGACCGGATACATTGTGTACAGTCCGCATGCACACGCGAATATACTTCGTTTGGATGTTGAAGCTGCCCGTGCCATACCGGGAATTCATGCAGTACTGACGAGCCGTGATATCCCGGGAAGAAATCAAATGGGACCTGTCGTACACGACGAACCTTGTCTTGCGGAAACAGAGGTTCAGTGTGTGGGACAGGCCGTTGTCTTGATCGCCGGGGAATCGGAAGCAATCTGTCGCGCCGGAGCCGAGGCCATAGAGATCGAATACAGACCCCTTGATGCGATATTGGACTTGGAGTCCGCCATGCGGCAGAACACGCTACTGGCTCCCGAACGAAAAATGGAACGAGGCAACGTTGGGGAACAATTGAGCTCCGCGGCTCGCTCAATGGATGGCGAATTCCGGAGTGGAGCGCAGGAGCACTGGTATCTGGAGACTCAATGTGCGGTGTGTGTGCCGGCGGAAGGCCGCGAAGTAACCCTGTACGCGTCCACACAACATCCGTCAGAGACGCAGGCCATTGTCGCTGAAGTGCTGGGTATTCCAAAAAACGAAGTAACTGTTGAAGTCCGGCGAATGGGTGGTGCGTTCGGTGGCAAGGAAACTCAAGCCAATCACGTGGCGGCATGGGCGGCGCTGCTTGCCAACAAGACAGGACGGCCGGTCAAGGTACGACTATTTCGAGACGACGATCAGATAATCACCGGAAAGCGGCATCGATTTTTCAGTCGATATCGAGTCGGTTTTCGGGACGATGGTCTGTTGACCGTTGCCGATATAGAGCTGAACTGCGATGCAGGGTGTGCAACCGATCTGACAATGGCTATTCTTGAGCGGGCTATGATGCACGTCGACAACAGCTATTTCATTCCACACGTCCGCATTGTCGGCAGAGCGTGGAAGACGAATCTACCCAGTAATACGGCATTTCGTGGTTTCGGTGGCCCTCAGGGTATGGCGGTTATGGAAAATATTTTGGATCGAATCGCGAGAGTGCTTGGCAAAGACCCGTTGGAAATCCGCAGAATCAATTTGTACGGGAAAACAAGTAATAACACGACGCCGTATGGGCAAACCGTGGACCATAACCATCTTCCGGACCTTTTTGATCAAATTCTGAAGTCATCCGAGTACGAACAACGACGTGTCGCAATCGATGCATTCAATGAAACTCATGACTTCCAGAAGAAGGGAATGGCGTTGTCACCGGTGAAATTTGGAATATCGTTCACCACATCGTTCTTAAATCAGGCCGGTGCACTGGTAAACATATACAAGGACGGAAGCCTATTGGTGAATCACGGCGGGACAGAAATGGGCCAGGGTTTGCATACGAAGATCCGGCAAATTGCTGCCAAAGAATTTGGAATCCCGATGGAGCGGGTAAAAGTCAACGCCACAAATACGTCCAAGGTGCCCAACACGTCAGCTACGGCGGCGTCTGCCGGCACAGACCTGAATGGCGCGGCGGTCAAAAATGCGATCGATCAGTTGAAATTCAGATTGTCGAGAGTGGCTGCCCGGCATTTCAGCGAGTTGGCCCTGGAAGTACCTTCCTCTGAAGAGGACATTGTCTTTGAGGAGGACAGCATCTGTGACATGCGCTATCCAAAAAGAAGACTGAAATTTGATGAACTGATGCCCCTTGCGGTTTCGAAGGGAACAAGTCTGAGCGCTACCGGGTATTATAAGACACCCAACATTCACTTTGATCGGGAACGCGGAACCGGCCGACCCTTCCACTATTTTGCGTTTGGTGTGGCGGTAACAGAAGTGCTCGTGGACATACTAACCGGCCATCATGAGATTCTTCGCACCGATATTCTGCATGATGTCGGTGACTCGATCAATCCTGCAATTGACATCGGTCAGATTGAAGGAGGTTATATTCAGGGCGTGGGATGGTGTACCACCGAAGAGATGAAGTGGAATAATCAAGGTCACACCCTGACGCATTCACCGGACACCTACAAGATTCCGTCTGTGCAGGACATTCCGAAGGATTTTCGAGTTCAACTGCTCCAACAGGCAACGAATTCGGGAGTAATCCACGGCAGCAAGGCTGTTGCTGAGCCTCCGTTTATGCTTGCACTATCTTGCTGGCTTGCAATCAAAGACGCGGTCAGTGCGGTCGGCAGTCATAGGGTCGAACCCGAGCTGGAAATTCCGGCCACCGCTGAGGCGATTGTCCTGGCTGGTTACCGCCTTCGTCATCAGATTAAGCACGAATCCGTCTTGTAATGATCACAGTCAATAACTGAAAGCAACGGAATGTCAAAACCCCATATACTGATCGGCATCGCAGGCGGGACGGCCTCCGGCAAAACATCAGTTGCGAATCTGATCTACGAGGGCGTTCAGGACTGTCAGGAGGTCGTCATGATTGCTCAAGATTCGTACTATGCGGATCTTTCTCACCTGCCTCCGGCGGAGCGGGCTCTTCATAACTTTGACCATCCGGATGCGTTCGACGCTGATTTGTTGTTTGAGCAGATGTCTGCCGGGATGCGCGGGGAGAGCTTTGAGATGCCGACCTATGATCACAAGACCCATTCAAGAAAACCGGAAACGGTCACGATCACACCGCACAAAGTTTTTTTACTCGAGGGCATCTTAATACTCTCAGATCCTCGGTTAAGGGAATTGATGGACATCCGTGTATTCATCGACACCGACGCAGACGTTCGACTGATACGAAGGTTACGTCGCGACATCAAGGAACGGGCAAGAACCGTCGACTCTGTCCTTGAACAATACGAACGGTATGTGATGCCCATGCATCACCAGTTTGTGGAACCATCCAAGCGTCATGCGGACATTGTGATACCTCACGGTGCGGAGAACAAAGTCGGCGTCGATCTCTTGATGACCAAAATTCGGGCGCTTACGACGTGAGCGCATTCTGGAATCGAGATCGTAAGGCGGGTTTGATCGTGTACCCGTTGGGAGACGCCGTCGGCATGGCGATACTCGGTTCATTCAGTCTGGAACGAATTTGTGCGCTGGGATTGGCGGGTGCACTCTTGTATGCGTCTGAGATCCCCTGGTGGTTCGGAACCATAGAACGGCGATGGAAGAAGCCATGGGTAAAAACAGTTGCCGCTATTGCCTATTTCAATCCGCTCTGGATCGCGAGGCACTTTTTGATCATCCAGCTGGTTGAAGAACCGTTCAGTTTTCGTAATACGTCGGTTGCGTGGGCTCAGATTGAAGAAGCCGTTCGTCTTGGCGTGAAATCTTTTGTCGGAGCTGTTGTATTGTCGATTGTTGGGAACTACATTATTCAAAACCGAATCCGACTGGAACATCGATTTCTGGCCAGTGCCCTGTTCAGCGGAGGAATGGCCATGTACTATGCTTTTTCAACGTTGCTCAAATGATGACCTTTGATGAAAAACAGGTTGAACAATTGTTGACCGCCATTCGGTTTTCCTCCGAAAAGCACCGTCAACAACGCCGGAAGGACCCGGAGGCATCTCCGTATATCAATCATCCGATTCAGGTGGCGGAGTTGCTTTGGCGTGTCGGCGGTGTGCGGGATATGGAAATAGTCCTTGGTGCGCTTCTTCATGATACCATCGAAGACACTGCGACCACGCCGGAAGAAATCGAGGAGATTTTCGGGCGGTCCATCAGAAATCTGGTCATGGAAGTGACCGATGATCACCGGCTGCCAAAGAGTGAACGTAAACGACTGCAAATCACTGAAGCTGCAAAGCAGAGTGTAAAGGCGCGAACCATCAAATTGGCCGACAAAATTTGTAATGTCAGGGACGTGACCTATGCTCCGCCGACGGGTTGGAGCGTCGAAAAACGCATTGAATATCTGGATTGGACTGAACATGTCATACACGGCATACGATCCACCAATAGTGCTTTGGAGTCATTGTATGACGAAGTACTGCATGAGGCCAGAAAGATGATTCAACAATGAAAAGCAGAATACTACTTGGATTTGCTCTGTTTTCGTTTTGCCTGGTGGCCGTCGGGTTTGGTCAAAAGCATGCTGTAAAGACCTACACAACCGAGGAGGGCATGGTTCCGTTCGCCGCAGAAAACATGGTCCAGGACCGGTTGGGTAATCTCTGGATAACGACGTCCGGTGGCGTCGTTATGTACAACGGGAAAACATTTAAGATGTTTACCGTGGACGATGGACTGGCTGATAACGCCACCCGTTCGATCGTTGAAGACCGGAGCGGCGTAGTGTGGGTTGGGTGTATCACTGGTGGGCTGGCACGAATAGCACGAAATGAGCGTGGCGAGTACGGAGTAACCATGTTCACAACGAAAGACGGTTTGTCGGACAACGCGGTTGTATCTCTTTGCTTGGACACGGAGGATACTCTTTGGGTGGGGACGAAGAACGGACTGACCAAGTTCAAAACCGACAGCTCCGTGCAGAGTGTTCATGTGCAGCGGTTGTATTCGGGCCGATTTATCGACCTCGTTGTTCAACTCTCCAACGGCACCTATTGTCTTGCAACGATGGGCGAGCTGTGGACTTGGAAAGGGAGTCAACTTCAAAAGGTACGTGTTTTTTCGCCGACCGAGGGGGGCATATCCGGCATCGTCGAGGAAAGCGTCGGTATTGTCTGGATTACCTCACTGAATGAAGGAGCCCGAAGACTTCTGTTCAATAAGAACACCATTTCGATTCTGAATGAATCAAATCCGCTTCCCCGACAGATCTATAATATGGAGAAAGATCCTCTCGGAAGGATTCTTTTTTCCACCTTCACTGGCGGCGTCTGGATCAAATCATCCGGGCGATGGGAGCAATTAAATACTGCGAGCGGATTGCCGGAGAATAATATTGTTTCCACGCTGGTGAATCAACGGGGCATTACCTGGATCGGTACGGCCAATAGCGGTTTGAGCAAACTGGTTCCCTATCCGTTCACTTTTTATGATGAATCGAATGGATTATCCGGTTCCTATGTGCTGGATATCGTTCAAGATCTCGATGGTCTGTACTGGTTCACTTCATATGAAAAGGGCGTGACGACTTGGGATGGCGTATCGTTCAGGAAGTGGTCATCGCCCGAAGGGCTTCCGACGGAACGGGTCTATTCCCTGATGGTGGATTCCAAGGGTCGAATCTGGGTCAGTACGGTTGGTGCGGGCGTCTACCTGTATCAGGGCAAACGATTTGAGAGGTTCCGACGAGACATCGGTTATCTTTCCGACGTGCTCTGTATGATGGAGGATCGAGAAGGAAGTATTTGGTTTGGCACGGACGCACAAGGCGCCGTTCGGGTGGACGTTGACGGGCGTATGGCCCAGTTTACCACCGAAAACGGACTGGCTGGGCTTCGGGTTTTCTCCATTTTTCAAGATCATCGTTCGCGAATCTGGTTTGGTTGTGGACAGCCAAGCCGATACAAAGAAGCCGGTGGCGTCTCGATCTGGGAACCCGAACGGGTTCTAAAAAACATTAATCCTTTTGTGACTTATGGCAAGGCGAATTCGTTTCCAACGAATCAGGTTACCACCGTGTATGAAGATAGCCAAGGCACGGTCTGGCTGGGATTGAGGCACAAAGGCTTGATGAATTTCAACAATGGTCAGTGGAAGATCTATAGCCGGAAAGATGGCCTTACGTCCAATGACGTCGTTGCTCTTCAACAGGATCGATTGGGGCGTTTATGGATTGGCACGGTCAAGGGGCTAAACGTCTGGGATGGAAAGCGTTTTCAGACCTTCACCACTAAGGACGGCTTGCTGAGTGACGAGGTTTACGAAAACTCGATGACCCTCGACAGGGACGGAAAGTTATGGTTTGGAACACCGCGAGGCGTCTGTGCATTTAATGTTGACACGATAACGCTTGCACGACCTCCTTATTTGTACATGGACCGGATAAAATGTTTTGGTCAGGATTTACCGATGAATGCCCTTTCTTCCTTGAGCTATGATCGGGATGCGTTTGATTTTGAAATGACGGCAATCGATTTTTCAAACGAAACCGATATCTGGTATCAGTATCGAATGGAGGGCTACGAAAGCGATTGGAAGGGCGAGACACGCCGCGACTTTGTATCGTATACCAATCTGGCGCCGGGAAAGTACACGTTTATGGCGCGGGCCCGCTCGGGTCGAAGTGATTGGACCGAACCGGTATCGGTTCCGTTGGTGATTGAGCCAGCGTTTTGGCAAACCCTGTGGTTCAGGGGTCTGGCGCTGCTGCTGCTATTGGTTGTAACACCAAAACTGTTTGTCAGCGGTCGTGCGGCCCTTCAGAGGTTCCGGCGATGGCGCAGTCATAGGGTGATTGCGAATTACAGGGTCAAAGAAGTGATCGGCGAGGGTGCCATGGGCACAGTGTACCTGGCCAGGGATATATCTTCCAAGAAGACGGTAGCTCTCAAGGTGATCAATGAGAGACTTATGGAAGATGCTGATAACAAAACCCGATTCGAGAGGGAAGGGCGCATTCTCTCCAAACTCAACCACCCCAATGTCATCAACGTATATGGAGTCGGCGAGTTTCACGGTCGCGGGTATATAGCCATGGAGCTGATGAAACACGGCAACCTTAAGTCCTTCCTTCGCATCAACTACCCGTTGGCGCATGGTCAGGCGGCGAGTTTGCTCATAGGTATTGCGCAAGGGCTGAAATATATCCATCAGCAATCGATAGTTCATCGGGATCTCAAGAGCGAAAATGTCATGCTGGATGAACAGCTGCGGCCAAAGATCATGGATTTTGGATTGTCCAAATCGGTTTTGGTTTCTACCATGACCCAGGCAGGTACCATCATGGGAACGCTTGGATATGCGGCGCCTGAGCAGGTTACCGGCGGTCGAATTGATCAGCGTGCCGATATTTTCTCGTTCGGCGTGATCATGTACGAGATGTTTACCAATCAGCTTCCGTTTCACGGAGAAAACGAAATCGCGATGATTCATTCCATTTTCAATATACAACCCGCTCCTCCTTCTTCGATCAGCCCAACCGTCTCCCAGGCGATGGACAAAATAACGATGCGCTGTCTGGAAAAAGACCCTGAGAATCGATTTATCGACGGGGACGCCTTGCTGGGAAATTTGTTGGCAGCTTCGCGTCAACCCTGATTTGTCCTCGATTATTTGCTTGCAATGACGGCGACGGTCTGTCTATCTTTTCTTCCGTCAAAACAACCCCGGATTCATGCTGATGTCTAAATCAACGAGCAGCTTGTCGGAATTGGAAGGTCAACTTAAGACCGCTTTTACAGCCCTATCCGACGGATTCAGCGATGCAGACCGCCTGGCTCGTGACAATAAGGAGCTGAAAGATACTCTGAGCAGACTCTTTGCCGTATTTATTCAGCATCACCGTCAGCTTGTCGCCCAGTTTTCCAATTTGCAGTCTGATTTTAGAAAGCAGGAGGAACGACTCCTCGAACTCACCGATGAGCGGAAACAGTTCAAGGCGCTTTACAGTACCGGTTTGCAGATGATTTCCAAGGATGAATTGGAAGGGCTCATTGAGTTCGCCATGGATCAAGTCACGTATCATCTTCGGGCGGATCGTGGTTTTCTGATTCTCGTTGATGAGCAGGGGGACAAAGAGTTTTTCGTCAGTCGCAATTTTGACGGCGAAGTGATCGACGAACCGGCAGCCCAGGTAAGTTCGTCGGTTTTGACAAAGACACTTGAAGTACTGCGGCCTTTGAAAGTAGACGATCAAACGGATGAGGACACGGTTTTCAAGAAAGGAAGTTTCGTCAAATTGGGTCTGCAATCTGTGCTGAGCGTGCCCCTCTTTTGCCGAGGGCGGCTTCTCGGCGTCATTTACCTGGATCGCGAGCAGGGTTCCGGTGTGTTTGGTGAATCGGACCTGGAGTTTCTACTGGCTTTTGCCAAGCAGATTGCGTCACGCGTTTATGAGTTGCGGGAAATAAATAGCCTTCGGTCCGAGTTTGAACGTAAAGAGCGAAGCCGTCTTGAAGAACTTCGGGAGAAATACAACTTCAAAGAAATAATCGGCAAGAGTGAGAGGCTCGTCGGCGTTCTTGAACTGGCCGCCAAGGTGGCACCGACCGATGTTCCGGTGCTGATTCTTGGAGAAAGCGGTACGGGCAAGGAGTTGATTGCGAGGGCGCTGCATTTCAACAGCGATAGATACCAACAGCGTTTTGTGGCGATCAATTGCGGAGCCATTCCAGGTGATCTATTGGAGTCGGAACTGTTTGGATACGAGCCGGGTGCCTTTACAGGTGCGGTAAAGACCAAGCTCGGTAAATTTGAGGCGGCTCATAAGGGGACGTTGTTTCTTGATGAAGTGGCTGAATTGTCTGTAAATCTGCAAGCGAAGATATTACGCGCAGTTCAAACAAAAGAATTTGAACGACTGGGTAGTACAGAAACCCGAAAAATAGACGTTCGCTTAATCAGCGCAACGAACAAGGAACTGAAAAAGTTGGTTCGGGAAGGTACGTTTCGAGAGGATTTGTACTACCGGCTAAAAGTTGTTGAAATGGTCATGCCACCGTTGCGCGATCGGAGGGAAGACATCTCCTTGTTGGTTCAGCACTTCATGTTAAAACACGGAGGTAGCGACCTTACCGGGATTGATGACGATGCCATGGATATTCTCGAACAATATCGGTGGGACGGGAATATTCGGGAGCTTGAAAATGTGATTCAACGGGCGCTGATCCTAAGTGCGGGGCCTTCGATTCGCGTGCAGGATTTGCCGGCAGAGATCATCGCCAAAGTCGAAGGCGGTTATAAAATCAAATACGGCATTCCTCTTGACGAAGCAGAAAAGGACTTTCGCCGGTGGTATATCCAGAACGCACTGAGAAAATCAAATAACAACAAGACCAAGGCCGCAGAAAGTCTTGGAGTCAATCGCACCCATTTTTTTCGGATGCTCAACCAATTGGACCTCGACACATAGTCCGACCGACGCGACAGGTTCAGAGACCGTATTGTCGTGTTCATCCGACATCTCCGAAAAGAGGCCTTCCTAACCCATTGTTTCCACGTATCGTTTTCTGACGCCAGTAACCTCCAAAGTTGGCCCGGTTGTTGTATGAATATTGCACAGCCTCTGCAAACGGACGCCGGAATGAAAAAAAGAATATTGATCCTGGACGATGACTTGATAGAATTGGGCACGGCGAGACAGGTCTTATCGAGGGAGGGTTTTGAAATCATAACGGCAACCAGATTGGAGACCGCTCAACGGTTGTTGAACAAAATGGAGTGCGATTTTCTCCTGCTCAATGTCAGGCATCGCGATGCGCGTGTTCTATTGCAAAAGCACACGGAGAATTCTGTGGAGCAAGTCAGGAAATGAAACGCCTCGCAAGTTCGTCAGACTGAGCTGCGGGATTAAGGGAAGAGGCCGTTTCCGGTTCGGGACGGCCTTTTTTTGTTTTGGAGACGTTTCTTCTTGCGTACCAAGTCATTAATTTTCTACCTTGGTGCGTCTCATTAACGTACGGTTCTCATGTCTTCTACGCCTACGATTCTGATTGTCGATGACAATCCGCACATTACGAAGTTGCTGATGATGAACCTCGAAAAAGAGGGGTATCATGTCATTCATGCAGACAACGGGGAAACCGGGCTTGAAATGGTCCTGGAACAAAAACCCGATCTCGTGATAGCCGATGTCATGATGCCCAAGCTGGACGGGATTTCCATGTGTCAGAAAATCCGAACGGAGTCGGATACGCCGATGGTGCCATTCATGTTTCTAAGCGGCATCGAAGCGGAGGTGACGCAAAAGAGAGGATTCAGAGCCGGTGCCGATCAATACTTAGTGAAGTCGGAAATTAACAAGGACATCCTGCTTGGTAAGGTGCAGGACTTGTTGAAAAGAAAAAATAGAATTGACGAGATTGACGCGCCCAAGAAAGCCACCTTCACGGGCGACTTGTCGGAGTTGAGCTTGATTGAGATTCTTCAACTACTTCATATCCATAAAAAGACGGGAACCCTCGGAATCCGGAGACCGCATTATCCCGAGGCGAAGATTTTTGTCGATAAGGGGGAAATCATCCGGGCCGAATTGGGTGACGACACCGACGAACGGGCGATGTTCACCATGTCTGTTTGGAAACGCGGAACATTTGACTATACCGAAGCATTGGAGCCCAACGTACCAAGATCGGTAAAGACCCCCACTTCAGAAATTATCCTCGAGAGCTTTCGGGTTCAGTCCACCTAGAAATCAGCTCCAATCGACCAGTAGTGTTTGGCGTCTCCGCCACCTCTTCTCGGATTACGAATATTCCACGCAACATCATACCTGAGCACAAAGAAGCCCAGCAGGGCACGAATACCGTACCCGTATCCGATTCGTGCATCCTGGAAAACCGGTCCGGGCTCTCCTTTGAGGGTCTGTCCCCAGTCAAATTTGGCGCGGTTGTATACAATGTTTCCGTTGCGGTCGATGTACCGGTACGTCGCTTTATGCTCATCGCCATTCTGATCGACGAACGTTCGTTCTTCACCGCCCCATGCCGCCCCAAAATCAATAAAGGTCACTCCGCGAATCGACTGTAAAAAGAGGGGCAGCGGAAATCCTAATTGGGCAAAGTGGATCAAGGGGAAGCGAAATTCGAAATTCGATGAAAAATATCTCGTTCCCTGGAGTTCATAATAGTCGCTGCCTCGTAACGGCGTGACAAACGTGGCCAAGAAGTCCTCAAAGGTATCGACGATAATATCACCATTGGTGAAGTGCGGCAGAATCCAATTGTCGAGTCCGCCGACAAAGAAACGTTGCGGATTACGTCCGTAGGTGGCGCCGCCGCTTCCACGAAAAGCAAACGAGTAGAACCGTTTGAACCAGATGTATTTCCGGGCATCCGCGGTGACCGTCATGAATTTCAGACCATTGGTCCCGTATCCGGGGCTTCCGAAAACGGCCAACTGTGCACGTTGTCCATCAAATGGTCCAAAATAAGTCAAAAGAGAGTTGTCATGCGTCAGCGCCGTGCCGATAATAGTATTGGTGCTGCGGCGCGTGGGACCAAGTAGGGGCACCTGGCTCTTCTGGGTAATGCCGTTGATATTTCCGGCAAGCGTTGTTTCACGGGCCAGGGTAAACTGGGTAACATTCACATCGAATCGGTTGAAACGGTTGAACGGTCGGGAGGCGGAGAAGGTAACCCCGTAATTACGGTATCTAATGAAGCTGTCCGCAAATCCGTCGAAGCCGGGTTGTGCCGGTGCAACGCGCTCATCTACGTAGTCGGTGGCAAACGAATAGGCGGTATGAAAAGCCGTGACGCTGTAGTCGGTGCGTCTGGACAAGTACGCATAGGTACCGTAAAACGTGCTGTTTTTCAGGTCAAAGAAAAGGTTTGTGCCAAAAAGGAGCCTGTGATTGCCGAGGATATCCGAAAAGGCCATTTGGGTGATACCACTGAATCCCGTTAAGGTGTTGAAACCGGCGGAACCGTACACCAAATCGGGTGTGAATCGCACACGATAATTACGGATACGGTATTCTCCGTCCTGCGTCTTATAGATCCGCTCCGGAAGCTTGACAAAGTCATCCGGGTCTTCCGGTTCGGCCTCCTGGTCCGATTTCGGTTTCGATTTGTCGTCGTCCAGTCCGGAGAAAATAAAATTCTGGAAAGAGATACCGGCGTCCTTGGCCTTGGACGTGTCGGCGGCGATGGAGGCGCTGTCTCCGGAAAAGCGCACCTCGGTCAGGGTGACGGCTGAGTCGGCTTTACCCAGACCGATTTCTTTGCTGAGTGTTTCCGGAAGGTCTTTTTGCTTTCGGAATTTCTTCATCGAGATCGTAATCGGGAGATCGATCGCCGGCTGGTCAAATGGACTGTTCAACGTGTAAATATCGAAGCCGCTCTTGCTGAAGCCGGAGAAGGCCAGGAATTTTCCATCTTTGCTGAGAGACGGTTGAAAGACTCCACTTAACACATTGGTGATCGCATAGGTTGTTTTCGATGCCAAGTCGGCAACATATAAATTGGAAACACCATTCCGATCCGAAGTGTATAACAATTTTGTGTTATCCGGGCCCCATTCCGGCCAGCTATCGTCCATTTCCTCCGTGGTGATGCGTTCCATGCCCGATCCGTCTGCGTTCATCACGTAGATGTCGGTCTGTTTGTAATTGTACGTGGTGATATCAAAAGTCTTGGGTGGTGCACTTAGAAAGTCCCTCCGGTCGGAGACAAAGGCTATCTTGGTTCCATCCCTTGAAAATACCGGCCGGGTATCACTGAAAATATCATCCGTCAGTTTCTGTATCTTTTTCGATCCCAGATCCATCAGGTATACGTCTGACTGGCCGTGCACCATTCCGGTGAAGGCGATTGTTTTTCCGTCCGGGCTCCACGAACCGCCAAACACACCTTCGAGCTCGGGCCATGCATATTTTGTAATTCGTCCTGTTTCCACGTCGACAATCAACAGCGCGTCGCTGTCGCTTGCTTTGGCTGCGAAAACCAGTTGTTTGCCATCCGGGCTCCAGCTCATGCCCGGACTGAGCCAGTGGAGTTCTTCGAGACTGGGCGTTTTCTCACCGGACACCAGTTTTTTCAAAACCGTTCCGTCGATCGACGAAATGAGCATGATGTCCGCGTACCCCGACTTGTCCGTCAGGTAGGCAATTTTGTCGCCCTGCGGAGCCATGGTAGGTGTGATGTTGTAAAAATTCTTATCCCGGTCATGGTAAGTCAACTGCTTGCCGATTTCTTTCACCGACACCATCTTGGCGATATCCGGGAAATAGATTTTCCGATGGTACATCTGCCACTTTTCATTGAACTCTTCCTCCTTCATTCCGAACGTCGATTCGAAGGTGGCATTTGTAGTGCCGGCCACGCGGAGTTTGGTCATGAATTCCGACACCTTCGGCTTGCCGTATTTTTCTTCCATGTACGTAAAAATGGTGGGTCCCACCGTATAGACCGCGTACCCCTGCATCTCCGATATCGTCGGCAGGTACGCTTCCATGACGGCGTCCCGAACGAACATATCGGACTGGGTATTGAAGTCTTTGTGCCGCGAATCATACTCAGCCAAACCCTCTGCCACCCATCCCGGAATCTGTACACGAATTCGTCCTGTAATGAGTCCTTGAATGGAGCCGCCGTACATATAATCGTTCATGACTCCATGGACCAGTTCGTGATGAATTACATGCCGATATTTTTCATAGTCGCCTTCATACGGCAGAACGATTCTGTTTTTGAAAAGTTCGGTAACGCCGCCAATCCCTTCACTGAGGTATTCGTCGAGAACATTGGTTTGCTGAAATTGATTGTGCGAGTTGTAGATAACGAAGGCGATCCGATTTTGAATTTCATAATCTTTGAAATTCGCTATGATCGAAACATATGCACTTTCCGCCGCGTCGGCTGCGAACGCAGCCAGCTCTTTACCGCCTTCATAAAAATAGATGTCAAAATGTTCGGATTGGAGATAGTTCCATTGGTAATCCTTGTATTGGACCTTGTTTTGCCCGAAGTACTTTTGTTCTTCCTGGGCGTGGACGTTGCTCAGCAGGCCTGCTACGAATAAACCCGCGACGAACGCCCCCACAACAAATTGCCTCATAACCAAGACTCCCTTCAAAATAGTACCCATTAATTTAAATGCTGCCCCACAAAAAGGAATTGCTCCGAATGGCCGATAGGCCTATATTGGCGACACCAAACGTAGAAAAATTAGCAAGATAAAGCAAGCAATCATTCATCGTTTAATCCATAAGGAAACACCATGAGCAACAGAACCCTCGCTATTTTAAAACCCGATTGTGTGCGTAAAAATTTCCAGGGAAAAGTACTTTCCAAGATTCAGGAAGCCGGATTCAAGGTGCTGGCTATGAAACAGATCAGACTGACCAAGAGTCAGGCTGAAGGATTCTACGCTGTTCATAAAGGCCGTCCATTTTTCGCAGAGTTGACTGCATTCATGAGTTCGGGTCCCTGCGTTCCGATCGCACTGGAGAGGAACGATGCGGTTGCCACGTTTCGCAAAACCATTGGCGCCACAGATCCCGCCGAAGCGGAACCGGGAACCGTGCGCCGCGAATTCGCCGACAGCAAGGGAGAAAATATTGTTCACGGCTCCGATTCCGACGAAAATGCAAAAATTGAAATCGGCTTCTTTTTCAGCGACTCGGAGCTCCTTGGATAAAAATAAACTACGTAATTGGTGGCTTTAGGTTCCAATTTAATGAGCGTTGAAGTTGTCGTGATCGGGGACGAAATCGTTCTGGGTCTTATCACGGATACGAATTCGTCACACATTTGCCGGCGCCTCGTCGAATACGGTCAGGAGGTTGTCAGGATAACGAAAGTCGGAGATTCGTTGTCAACGATCGTCTCCGCATTGGAGGCAGCGTCATCCTCCGATGTGGTGATTACCTGCGGCGGATTGGGCCCCACTCACGATGACATGACGAGAGAAGCGGTCGCCCGGTATCTTGGAACTCCTTTGCAACTCGACTCGAAGGCACTTCATGAAATTGAAAGTATGTATAGCAAAGCCGGCAGGGTCATGAGCGAAGCGAACAAGGTTCAGGCCATGATACCTCTGGGTGCCAGTTATCTTTCCAACCAAAAGGGAACGGCTCCCGGCCTGAAGTTCACCAAGAACCGGACCACCTATTTTTGTCTGCAGGGCGTTCCCAAGGAAATGGAGTGGATGCTCGAAACGCACGTTGTTCCTTTTGTGTCTCAGTTCGATCGCTCCAGCGCGATTCTCCATCGAACAATTCGGACGGTTGGGAGTCCGGAGTCGGTTTTGTTTGAGAAAACGAAGCCCGTGATCGATCGGTTTCGTTCGAATCTGAGCATTGCCTTTCTTCCTCAGATGACCCGGGGAGTCGACATTCGTTTGACTTCAAGGCTGCACGAGGAAAAGCAAGCTCTGGAGATTATACAATCGGCTGAGGCTGCGTTCGTATCCGCCATTGACGGCAGTTTCCGGGCGGGCGTATATGGATTCGACAACGATCGGTTGGAAGACGTCACGGCCCGATTACTTTTTGGTTCGAAGAAGACCGTTGCGACGGCCGAATCGTGTACGGGCGGATTAATCGCTCACCGGTTTACAAACGTCGCAGGAAGTTCTTCGTACTTCATCGAGGGGGTAGTTGCGTACAGCAACGAAGCCAAGATTCGCGATGTGGGCGTACCGGCTGAACTCATTGAAATGTATGGCGCTGTGAGCAAAGAAGTAGCTGTTGCCATGGCCGAGAACATGCGCACTCGAGCCGGAACGGACATTGGGTTGGCAACCACCGGGATTGCAGGTCCGGGAGGGGGGACTGATGCCAAGCCCGTTGGGTTGGCCTTCGTGGCACTTGCCACAAAAGAACATTCCATCGTGAAACAAATAACCCCCTTACCGTTTGGTATCGACCGGCTT
This sequence comes from Bacteroidota bacterium, assembly GCA_020438245.1. Classification (GTDB taxonomy): domain Bacteria; phylum CLD3; class CLD3; order SB21; family SB21; genus JAGQUY01. Next base: position 3,785 of record JAGQUY010000183.1, on the reverse strand, counting down.
TCATTCAAGGAACGACTGTCTACGTTTGCGATCGATTTAGTTCGCAAACATCTTATGGACATCCGATCATGACGATTTGCAAAGTCACCGGCTCTGTAGTCTCGACCCATAAGAACGTGCATCTGAACGGTCACAAGATAATGATCGTACAGCCGGTTGACCTGAACAAGAAACCGATTGGCCCGGATATGCTGGCCATTGACGAAGTGCATGCCGGAGAAGGAGACCTTGTCTTGGTTATGAAAGAGGGCGGCGGTGCCCGCATCATTTTGAATAATAAGAAAATTCCCGTCCAGGCGGTCATTGTCGGCGTGATCGACGGGTACCAGGTGGAAGGAGAGAAGTAAATTGGAAAAATTTGTTGTTGAAGGCGGTCGCCCGTTGAGCGGGGAATGGGTTCCTGCGGGTAATAAGAACGAAGCGCTGCCGGTGGTCGCTGCCTGTATGCTGACGGAAGAACCGGTGATTTTGAAGAATTTTCCGGACGTCAGCGATGCCCGTCAGATGCTCAAGATTGCCGAACAGCTTGGGGCCAAGGTAACCAAACTGGGGCCGAGCGACTGGAGGATTCAAGCATCGGAAATCCGCACGACAGAACCCGACCACGATCTTGCATCCGAAATTCGAGGATCGTTTCTTTTCGCCGGTTCGATGCTCGGACGAAGCGGAAAAATCAGTCTTCCTTCACCGGGAGGTGATAAAATCGGAAGACGACGTCTGGACACACACTTGGCAGCGCTCGAAGGATTCGGAGTGTCCGTTGATGCGGGCCGAAAGTTCTATCGGATGGAGTGCAGCCGTTTGAAGGGGCAAGATTTATTCCTCGATGAGGCCAGTGTCATGGCGACGGAAAACGCAGTTATGGCGGCAGTACTGGCAAACGGGACGACCACGATAAGCAACGCTGCCTCAGAACCGCATGTGCAGGGATTGTGCCGCATGCTCATTGCCATGGGCGCGAACATATCCGGCGTGGGCAGCAATGTGCTGACCATTGAAGGCGTGCGCAAGCTGCGCGGCTGCGAGCATACCATCGGCTCGGATCATATTGAAATCGGGAGTATCATCGGTCTTGCGGCATCAACGGGCAGTGAAATTTTGATTCGAAATACGAATGTCCGTGATTTACGCATGATTTTGCTCGCGTTCGGCAGGATTGG
>JAGQUY010000183.1:0-2541 GCA_020438245.1 Bacteroidota bacterium | reverse complement strand
CCAAAAATTGATGATGCGCCATGGCCGGGCTTTCCGGCAGATTTGACAAGCATCATGGTAGTGACCGCCACCCAAAGCAAGGGCTCGGTTCTGATTTTTGAAAAGATGTTCGAGAGCCGGTTGTTTTTTACCGACAAGCTTGTTTCTATGGGGGCGCGGATCGTTTTGTGTGATCCGCATCGCGCGGTAATTCAGGGTCCGACACGACTTCACGGGGAACTGATCACGAGTCCCGATATACGGGCAGGTATGGCATTGCTCATCGCCGCATTGTGTGCCGAAGGTACCTCCACGATTCAAAATATCAAACAGCTCGACCGGGGATATGAACGAATCGACGAAAGACTCAATGCATTGGGCGCCAGGATCGAGCGCGTCGGCCGATAAGGATAGAGCGCCGTCACGTGCAGACTCCGAACATGGACGCGGTTTGTTTGCTATGAATTAGTTTGCCGAATCGAACCGATTTTACTAAATTGGCTTGGTGCGGTAAATTAGTACACGTCTGCCGCCATTCCGAACACTACTTCTCGACCGACGGAGTCAGGCTATGGTTATCCGCCTTGATCCCTTCCATCCGTCTGCTGATTTCTATACGAGACGGCTTTCGAATCTGGTGGTCACGCTGATCTGTTTTTGGTTGGTTCCTTGCGCTCTCTTTGCTCAGGATATCGACGGAAAACCGTTTTTGCGAAACTATCTACCCCAGGAATACAAAGCAGCCTCCCAAACTTGGGCGATCGTGCAGGACAAGCGCGGAGTCATGTATTTCGGCAACCGCGAGGGGATCCTTGAATACGATGGCGTTTCCTGGCGAAAGATTCAGACGACAAACGGCACCGTTGTCCGTTCTCTGGCCATCGATTTGAAGGGCACCATTTTTGTCGGAGGAGTCGGTGAGTTCGGCTACTTGGCGCCGGACTCGATCGGGCAACTTAAATTCGTATCGTTGCTTGCGGGTATTAAGGAGGAAGACCGGGATTTTGCCGACGTCTGGAAAACCCATATCACCGATGACGGAGTGATCTTTCAGGCGTATAATGAAATATTTTTCCTGAGTGCATCGTCGCACGATATCAAGACATGGAAACCCCGAACCAGCTTTCACAGTTCGTTTTTCGTCCATAATCGATTCTATGTCAATCAACGCCAGCTTGGTTTGTCCACCATCGACGGAGATTCGCTTAAGCTTGTTCGATTTGGCGAAAGGTTTGCCAATTTGCGCATTTACGCGATGCTTCCTTTTGATGAGAAGACGATTCTCGTCGCGACAAGGGAGGAAGGGTTGTTGCTTTTGAATGAGGGGGGAGTCAAACCCTTTCGAACAAATGCAGATCGGCTGTTGGAACAAAGCCGGGTCTACTGCGGAACGGTTTTGACGAGCGGCAAGTTTGCGTTTGGCACCATTCGAGGAGGCTTGCTTGTTTTTGACCGGGACGGAAGTCTCGCCAGAAAAATCGACAAAATAGACGGTTTACAGAATGATGCCGTACTTGCCGTATTCTTGGATTCGTACGAAGGACTGTGGCTGGGTCTGGAGAACGGAATATCCAGGGCCGAAATTTTCTTGCCCCTCACCATGTTTGCAGAAAATGCAGGTTTAAAGGGAACGGTCTTGAGCATAGTGCGTCACGCCGGGAGACCTTATATAGGGACTTCGTTGGGTGTTTATGTTATGGAGCGCACTCACCCAGGTACGAGCATCTTCAAATCCGTCGCGGGCATCAAGAATCAAAGTTGGTCATTTTTGTCGACGGGCTCCTCCCTGCTGGCCGGAACGTCGGATGGAGTTTATCAAATTCATGAACGCGAGGCTGAACTCATCCAAAAAGGAAGCGCCGCATTTACGTTGACGCAATCCGTTCTGAATCCGGATATAGTCTATGTCGGATCAAGCGGCGGACTTGCCGTTGTGAAAAAAATTGGGGGTCGATGGACCGATCTGGGAAAGGTAAGTGGGATTAATGAAGATATTCGCTCTATTGCAGAAACCGCAGACGGTCGTCTTTGGCTTGGCACGCGATTCAAGGGTCTGCTCCGTATAAATCCGTCGTTGAATGACTTGCAGATCGAGCATTTCGGAGTGGAGCATGGGCTGCCCGCCGGAGAAATCCTGGTTTCCAAGATTCGGGGCGGTGAAATCTTTTCCGGACGCGGAGGCTTGTACCGTTTCGATCATGGAGCTTTCGTAGCAGATACAGCGATTCAAAATCACCTTCCCGCAGATTCCCTTCGACTCATCAACCTCTTGGCCGAAGACGCCGTCGGTCGTGTATGGATGTCCAGTTCCTTCAACGGAAAGTATGAAACGATGGTCGCACTGCCGCAGGCGGATGGCTTCTACTCAATAAAAAGGAATCCATTGACGCGTTTGTCCGACTTTCTCGTGGCCACCTTATATCCGGATAGAGACGGGATAGTGTGGATCGGCGGATCCGAAACTCTTGTGCGGTATGACCCACAGGTGGACAGAACGTATCTGGCCCCTTTCAGCGTTTTGATTAGAAAAGCCGTGGTGGCCAACGATTCGATTTTCTTTGG
>JAGQUY010000182.1 GCA_020438245.1 Bacteroidota bacterium | reverse complement strand
TACATCATCCCCGACTCCACACATCCCGTGCGTACCATTCCGGATATTATGTAAAGTAACTCAAACGTTTTTGCCTTCGTTATCCTGAGGGCATTTCGAATAAAAGGACTCTCTGCATGTACTACTCCAATGGTTTTCCCAGTACTGAGAAGCTCCTGAGCCTCTAAATCTCCAAATATTATATTCCAATTAAAAACATCGACTTGGGCTCCATCATCCTGCTCGATATGTCGCACAGCATCTTCAATAGTTCCCAATCCGCGCACAGCCAAAATATCGATCTTAATGAGTCCGATATCTTCCCCTGAATCCATGTCGTATTGGGTTTTAACAAAGCCGTTAGCACTCCGCTCCAGGGGTGAATAATGCGTTATCGGCTTCTGAGTAATTACTACTCCGCTTGAATGAATGCCGCTGTAATGAGGATAGCTATCCAACTGAGCAGCCATCTCAAAAATACGTTTAAGTGTACTGTCCTCCGCCTTCAGAGCCCTTGTTTCCGGATAACGTGTATTTAATTCAAGCAGTCGGGCAGCATGTGTATGAGGTATTAGTTTTCTAAACCGATCCAGTTCCCGCTCGCTGATACCATTTGCTTTGGCAACTTCCCGCAATGCACCCCTTGCATGGAATGAATGGATAGAAGCCATCATTGCTACCCGATCATGCCCGTACCGATCGTATATATACCTAAGAATGGTGTCCCGGTGTCGCCAAGAGAAATCCAAATCAATATCGGGCGGCTTGCCCCTGGAGTAGTTCAAAAAACGCTCGAAGTATAGGCTATACCGCATAGGATCCACTTCGGTCAGTCCTAGACAGTAGCTTACCAGACTATTTGCAGCCGACCCCCGTCCGACATGCCAGATACCCCGACTGTGAGCGTATTGTACTACATCCCAGCAAATCAAAAAATAATCAGCAAAGTTAAGATTTATAATGACTTCCAGCTCATAGTCCAGGCGTTTAGCTAGGACAGATTCATCCATACTCTGAGTGGATCGAAGAATTTGTGAGTGATGGTTTACACTTGTGTGACCATCACCACGGGTCGTTTCGATGGACTCAACGAACACTTCATACTTCGAAACAGTCGGCTCGGAAACCAGATTTTCACTGGAAAAAAGCTTCATATAACTTGGAAAATAGCGTTGCTTGAGCCCTCTATAAGACAATTCTCTCAGCAGCTGGGCAGCATCAGCCTTTTCTCCCCCGGAAGTCACATACCGGGCACAATGATATTTCTTGAGATCAAACTCAAACTGACACTTTTCTGCGATTTTCTGGGATTGAGCCAACGCTTCGGCCAGATTTTGACCCGCAAGCTTTTCCATCTCGTCCGGAGACTTCAAATATTGCCCGGGATCGGACAACGGAAGATCATCGTAGACTGTACGTAGGTTTTTGATGGCCGAGAGGGTTCGGTGTTTTTCGAACTCTCTAGAAGTTGTGAAACAGACGTCATTGGTCACAACCATTAAAAGTCTTTTTTGAGTACAAAGGTTGTACAGTTCACGATTTTGACGGGCCTTTATTTTACATAGAACCAATTCTCCGTACAAAGATCCAATCCTATCGTGCAATTTGGCAATTAAAGACGGCGAATCTGAAAGAACGAAAAGTCCCCGGTTTTCCAATTTCAAAGCAACTTCCAAGCAAAACCGATCGTTCAACTGCCTCTCAGAAATAATCTCGCACAGCCGATGATAGCCGGAAACATTTTGACACAATAATACCGCTCTTTCTCCCGTTTCGGGATCGTTCAGCTCCGCGCCAATAATCGGGTAAACGCCATATTCCCGACAGGCGGCGTGGAATTCCACCGCCCCGGCCAAGGTGTTGATGTCCGTCAAAGCCAGAGAGCGGTATCCAAGCTCATATGCCCGCCTTGCAAGTGCGGAAACAGTTGAAGCACCGGAACCATACGAATAATAGGAATGCGTATGCAGATGTGTGAATGCCATCGCTTTTTTTAACTTAACAGTTACTTAAATAAACCGGCATCCTCAATACAGTCCAACTTGAGGATCAAAACGATAGATAGATCAAGAACTCAAAATTCTCAGACAAAAGCCGAGTTGTTCAACTTGATTGGCCACAAAAACGAACTACAAGCATTTTGAAAACAAAAAAGCCCGACTCCGTTCTTCGAAATCGAGCTTGGTTTTTTCCAACAACTCTACTTAGCTATTCATGTCGGCCGTTATTCATGCCTCCATTTTTAGGGGGTTATCCATAATAATGTGCCGACGAAATTCTGAATAATTCACAATGATCATGAATGATCGATCCTGACAACGAGGTTGCCATTCAAATATCGGATCCTGCGGGATACGAATTTCAAATGACGGCGTCTTTTTCTACTGAATGACCTTTCCCAATGAGGCGTGGGTCAACATCGGATTATGAGTTTTGTTGTTAAATAGGGTCTTTTGGGTGTGATACTCTTTACAGTTGCAATCATTGATAATTGATAACATCCTCCAAATACGATCCGTGCCGAAGGAAGGGTTGCCCCTTCCCTCGGACATCGAATCGTTCATCTGGATTACACCCCACACCCCACCTTGACCAACGTATCATCGTATCTATGATTGATCTTATCAATGGTTTTTAAAAGCCACTCCCGGCGCTCTTCCTTTTGTCGAAACATGTTAATGGTAGTGCAGTCTTCCAAAAATTTTGAAAGCCCCATTCCCACAAGTCTAATCGTCACCCTGCGTTCATCCGCTTTATCCAATAGTTTTAAAGCCGTTTGATAAATGAACGCCGGATCGTTGGTTGGCGGTACAGTAATTTGCCGGGTATGAGTTACCCAATCGGAGTACCGAAGCTTTACATGAACGCACTGTGCCTTTAAATCCATGGCTCTAAGTTGTTCGGAAACATTAAGCGTCATACTATGCAATGTGGCATTCAAAAAAGCCTTGTCGCGAGTGTCAGAAGCAAAGGTTTCTTCCTTGGAAATCTGCTTTTGTTCTCGTTCTACCGTCAGATGCTCGGAACCCCGCCCCTTGGCACGCTCCTGAACATGCAATCCCCATTTACCAAAAGTGCGTCCCAAATATTCCGAATCCATGGCCGCAAGTTGACCACACGTACGAATACCCCGCAAGTGAAGTTGCCCTTCCATGACCTCTCCCACCCCCGAAATAACTTCCACCCCCAACGGTTTAAGAAACTCCGCCTCCTCACCGGGATGAATTTCAAGGACACCGTAGGGTTTGGCATGATCGCAGGCGATCTTAGCTACCGACTTGTTGGAAGCAATCCCCAAAGCACACGGCAGACCAAACTCCCTCAAGATGGTATGTTGAATGTCCTCCGCAAATCGTTTCAAATTCCCCCCAAAAAGACGTTCACATCCCGTCCAATCCATATAAAATTCATCTACGCTGGCAACTTCAAATACCGGAGCAAATGACTTCAAAAAATCCTGAACTTTTTTGGAATATTCAGCATAGGAGTGAAAATGGGAGTCAACACGAATAGCAATAGGACATTTTCTGAGTGCTTGTGCTGTGGGCATGCCAGCATGAATACCATACGGTCGAATTTCATACGATGCACAAGTCACTACCCCACGACTTTCCGGTGGACCGGCTACCATGATGGGTTTCCCCACCAGATCGGGATTTAAAATTCGCTCAACTGACACAAAAAATGCTGTTAAATCTATATGCACTATGCGGTTAGATGTCACACTTCGAATCCTTTTTTCGTTATGGTAAATATACCATAAATTTTTATGGTAGTCAATGACTTTTTCATGAAAAAAGCCTTGAAAGTCGGATACACTTCTACTAGACTCCATGTCCAATGCAGCTCGAAAAATCATCAGCCCAATGCATAAACTAAAACTATTTCTTATTCCTGTCTGGATTGCATCTTGCGCACCGGCAACGCAGTTCGTGGTTCCGGAGTACATCGGTAAAAAATTGAAAGCCGAAAAGCTAATCCTTTGTGTTAACCGCGACCGGATCATCATCAATAATCCGGATGACATCGCCGATGATCTCGGCAGTGGATCTGATGTAGAAGTCTTCTACGGTTTCTTTGATACGACAGTAGCCCGCGCCGTACCCATCTTTTCCAATTTCAAAAGCGCCGAACTGAAACCATACCCTGAAAAGGACCGAATGCAGACCTCAACCTTCGCGCTGGGCAGCAAAGCAGGTCAAATAAACGTTCATTTACCTCCACAGGACAAGCCCCTTGATCTTGGAGGAGTAACTCCAACCTTTATTCTGTTTATTGATTTGATGCAAATTCGGAGGGATGCAGGAAGCCCGGGTATGATGTTCATGGGACCGAAGGGCAGTTCCACAATGAGCGGTGGACGCGCGGCCTCCCTGATAGCCAACGTAAATTACGTATTATGGGACAATCGAGCCGGAAAAGTAATGGCCTACGGAAAAACAGAGGTCTCGACCGCTTTCTTTCTGGCAATGACTCGTGGAACCTGGAAATCAAATGCCGAGGACATCATACGATCAATACTTCAGAAAAGTCCATTTCAAAAAGAGATAACTGCCACCGGATATTGAATCGACAATATCCGCGCGGTGGCTCAAACAGAAAACTTTCTATTCCGTCCAGTCCGCGATGAAGATATTCGTTTCACCCCTCTGCGCACCGTGACGATTTGATGCAAAAACGAGTTTCTTGCCGTCCTTGGTAAACATCGGAAAACCGTCAAACGTGTCGTTGTAGGTAATCTGCTCAAGATTCGAGCCGTCCTCATTGATCATATACAGATCAAAATTCCGGCCGTCCTTACTATTGATATTCGATGAAAAAATAATCCGTTTTCCGTCAGGATGAAAAAAAGGCGCAAAACTGGCCTTGCCGAAATTTGTCACCTGCCGTTTACCGCTTCCATCTGAATTCATCACGTAGATCTCGAGGGCCGTGGGACGCACGTAACCGTTTTTCACCAAATCATCGTAATCCAGCAACTCCTGCGCCGTCTTAGGACGGCTCGCTCTCCAGACGATTTTCTTCCCATCCTGCGAGAAAAACGCCCCTCCATCATATCCTTTTTCATTGGTCAGACGCTTTTGATTGGAACCATCCATATCCATTACATAAAGTTCTGGATCTGCATCGCGCATACTGGTAAAGATGATCTTGTCACCCTGCGGTGAAACCGTGGCTTCAGCGTCATATTTCTTATTATCAGTGATTCGTCTTAATTCCGAGCCATCCGCTTTCGCCATATAAATCTCAAATTCATCGTACAGCTTCCATACATAACCCTTGGACCGATCTGGCGGGGGCGGACAGCTGTCCATGAAATCGTGCGTGCTTGCATACAAAATTGTTTTGTCGCCTGGCAGGAAATACGAACAAGTTGTCCGCCCCTTTCCGGTCGAAACCATGGTCATTTCCCCACCGGCCAGTGGTAAAATGAAAATCTGGTCGCACGCATATTCTCCGTGCGTCGATTGCAAAATCAACTTTGACTCATCAAAAGAAAGATATGCTTCGGCGTTTTCGCCGCCAAACGTCAACTGACGAATATTTTTCAGGTGTTTCTCGCCGGTCACCGCCAAGGAATCAGCTTGAATAATTTGATTTTTTTTCTGCCCGCAAGACAGCATCAGGACACACAGCGCAAGAACAATTTGTTTCATCGGAACCTCTTGTTTTGATCAAAAAAGATACGGAGAGGCAGTCTAAGTTGCAACCGGTTGTATGACACCAGATTAAAGGGAAATACCCCTTAGCTCAGCAATCTGCTGACGGGCATACTCGACTTCCCGACGTGATGAGTAATTCTTAATATACCCCTTAAGCAAGTTCACAGCTTCTTCTGTCCTACCCAGTGAGTTCAATGAATACGCGAGATCTCTGTACACCGGAAAGTATTCGGGTGCAAAAGCACGCGCCTTTTCGAAGTTCTTTATTGCATCTTTGTGATCATTTCGTAATTGTGCAAGAGCGATTCCGTAATAATAGTACGCATCCCGATCATCCGGGTAAAGCTCCAAGGTCAGCTTGTAGTTCTGAAAAATGTCTTCCTGACGATTTTCAAACCATGCGATATTACCCCTGAAAATCAGCGCCTCCTTACTGGTACCTTGAAATCTGGGAGCAACAGACTTGAGCTTTGCTATGTAGGCCGGCGTAATTTCCGAATCTCGTTTCGCCCAGGAGTAGGAACACCCCATCATCGAATACGCGAGCGCAAAATTGGAGTCAATGGCCAGGGCTTTTTGAAACTCCGTGATTGCTTCGTCGAATTCACCAAGATTGTGATGTTCCCCGCCCAGAATAAAGTGTCGATAGGCCTCCAGAGACTGGGTCGTAAGCTCACCTATACCTATTTGCGACCGCTCCAGAGTGTCCACACCTCCAAACCGCTCACCGATTTTTTGCTGAAACCGGAAACACATCGAATCAATTAGGGCTCCCAGTATTCCGGATTCAGTTGCCTGCATCTGGTAAGAGGCCAGCAAGGTTTCATCTTTCAGGTCGTGAAGATCTGCGCTGAAGATAAGACCTTCCCCTAACGCCTTCAATGATCCCGATATCATTAGCCGGGCATCTGTATCTCTTGCTATTTTTTCCGCAAGTTCGGGATTGTCAGCCAGATCAGATCTGTCAATCTTTGATTCCCGAATGATTCTCTCAACTCGCAACGGGCTAATCAATTGAATTACCGGATATTCATAAAATTTCTGGACCATAGCATCATTAATGATACGCCCAATTTCAATTTTGTTTAGCCTTTCAACTCCCGTTCTATTGCTGAACGAAACAATCGCAAGACTTGGTTTGGCGCTGGCGGCCTTTTGTTCACCGGTAAGCATCACAATCAGGAAAGCCAATACTCCCAGCAAGCCCGCCCCCAAAGCAATATAACGACCCGTGCTCCGGGACGTTTTTATACTCGTAGGCAAAGGTGCGTTAAGTCTTTTCCCCGGATCGTAAATCACGTTGTAGACATGAATGGGACGCGCAATGTTCTTGAGCCGTTGTACACCCAAATCATCAAACTCCAGATCAATCTTGCCCAGCGTAATAGAATACACATCGTGTGAAATGAAGATTTGCCCGGCTTGAGCTATAGATTCGATCCGGCTTG
>JAGQUY010000181.1 GCA_020438245.1 Bacteroidota bacterium | reverse complement strand
GGTTGAATGTATATGTCATCGAATACATTTTGATTGAATAAGACTGAGTTTGCAACACAATTGAGAGCTACACCACCTGCCAAACACAGGTTTTTCTGACCTGTCACCTTCCTTACATGTTTGGCCATGCGAAACATAACTTCTTCGGTTACCGCTTGGACAGAACGCGCCAGATCCATTTCCCGTTGACTCAAACGGCTTTCCGGTTTTCTGGGTGGACCGCCAAACAAGTCATGGAACTTGTTATTCGTCATGGTCAAGCCGGCGGCATAATTGAAGTAATCCATATTCAATTTGAAGCTTCCGTCCTCCTTGAGATCGATCAAATGGTCGTATATTTTCCGGGCAAACACCGGTTCACCGTATGGAGCAAGACCCATGACCTTGTATTCACCTGAATTGACCTTAAAGCCCGTATAGTATGTAAAAGCTGAATACAACAGCCCGAGAGAATGCGGAAAGTGAATTTCTTGGTCAATTTGAATGGCAGATCCTTTTCCCACACCGAAGCTTGTGGTCGTCCATTCGCCGACGCCATCGATAGTCAAGAACGCAGCCTCTTGAAAGGGTGAAGGATAAAACGCGGCCGCGGCATGGCTTTCATGATGTTCCGGGAAGAGGAATGTCCCTTCGAAGCCTTTCAGTTCGTCAGCCAGTAGCTCTGACATCCACAGTTTCTTGCGTATCCATTGGGGCATAGCCTTTATGAAAGAAGGTAATCCGACGGGTGCATGGGCAAAATAGGTTCTTAGAAGTCTTTCAAATTTGACAAGCGGTTTCTCATAGAATGAAACATAATTCAATTGATGGACATCGATTCCGGAATGTTTGAGACAAAACTGAACAGCGTTCTTCGGAAAGTTATCGTCGTGTTTTTTGCGAGTAAATCGCTCTTCCTGAGCGGCTGCGATAATTTCACCATCTTTGACAAGAGCGGCAGCAGAGTCGTGGTAAAAGCACGAAATGCCAAGGATATAGGTCGGTTTCTTACTAATCGTCATTTGGTAAAGAGCTCCTAAAAAGTTCCTTGCAAATAGCTGTGGCCATTATTCTGTGACCGATCTCATTGGGGTGTCCACCATCTACATAGAGCTCGATGCTTCCTGCTGACCTGAAGGGCTTCATGAAGTCGACAACCGGTATCGACTCTGTACGTCCGACCTCCAAAATGGCCAATTGATGCTTTGAATAATGAATGCTATCTGCCATAATTTGATTTTTGGTTACTGTCAGTAAATATGCTAGCTGCGTCCGATTCGTTTTTGACCACAAGACGATATCCCTAAGGTCATGCTCGTATTGATTGAATGCCGTTGAATCTATCCAAGATGGATCTTCTGTGATCTTTCTGGCCAATTTCACATATTGGCTGGAAAAGTTGAACTCAACAACAAAATGATACAACGCGATGTTGCGAAGAATATTCTTAACTTTCATAGCAAAGAAGACTTTGTCTTTCACCTCTTGCGGGCTTGATGGAGAAACGCGTTTGCCCTCATTGAACGTGTGGGAAACCAACACCAAATCCGGTGACCATAGGTTTCCGTCCGCTTTCAGAAATTCGAGAATTTGCGAGATCGAATATCCAATAACACCTGCATTCATTACCTCGTACTGTTGTGCCGCATGATTTCTATTCAACAACTGCTCCAAAACTTTAGAATAGGTGGAGTCTTGATACACTCCCCATCCATAAGTACAAGAATTGCCTATGACCAAAATTCGGAAAATGCCGTCTGGTTTCTGAACAGTGTATTCGCGATCACGCATACCGTGCGAATTGATAGTGACAGGCTTATTGCCGATCTTTGTGAAAGTCTCTTGATTTGGAGCCAGCCTCCAGAGAAGGTCTTGGTCCGGTAGGTAAGTCTCCACATTCCCATAGCCCAGAATTCGAAGAATACACTCCATAATCAAAAGGAGAACAATGACACTTGAACAGGCAATCAGTAAATTTTGTCTAAACGATGATTTCATATCCGTAGTTGATTTAATTCGCAAGGTGAAGCCATGAACGAATAGAGTACTCC
>JAGQUY010000180.1 GCA_020438245.1 Bacteroidota bacterium | reverse complement strand
AAATTCGCCGGATATTGAACGGAGAACCTGTCTGGGAATTCAGTTAGTGTTGATGTAGAATCTGCTAAATGACAATCCCTGCAGCGCCGCTTAAGTAAAAAAATAAAAAAGGAAGGTTCAAGGGCAGCCTCACAGGCACACTCGTTCGAACGCTCTTGATCTTTACGTTCATTCCGCTTGCGTTAATGGCGGGAGCCGCCTATTTTCGGACGCGGAGCCTGCTCAAAGAACAGATCAGTTATCAATTGGAAAGCCTGCTGACAAATCAAGTAGAAGTTGTCAATAAGGATATCCAAGCCAAAGAGGACACAATCAATGAAATGCTATCGGGGGAAAAAGCGCCGGTCCTTATTGAAACCGCACTGCACGCCAACCCACAGAGTAACCAGTTTCGAGTTGTCCGCAACGAGTTTTTTCAAACTCTTATCCCGGGGTATTCCAAAGGAAATCTCAACGGCTTTGACGCGTTCCTCCTTATCGACACTGACGGGGTAGTAAGGTTGGCAAGCAACGAAACATGGCAGGGCAAGACAGTCAACCCGGCTCTATTTGATTTCGATGGTAACCGTTCCATGCTTGTCCAAGGTTCCTTTTCACTTTACCCGGAAGATGAACCCATTTTATTAACTGCGGTCACATACAAAACCCAACGCGGCTCGAAGCTGGGAACGCTCGTCGGCGTGACCAACCAAGATGGGCTAAAAAACATCCTCCAGCCTCTCAATGGTTTAGCTCCCTACGCCAAAACATATTTCATTCTTCCCGATGGTCACGTTATCAGTATCAATCAAGATACCGGCGGACTATCACCGGTGATGATCGAGGCGTTATCAGAGGAAAAGATTCAGTCTGAATTAAATGCGCTGGAGCAGCAACAGTCCGCCTCTCCCATCGAGTTGGATGTTCAGCTGGATGAAGATACAAGCGCCTACGCAAAACTTCAATGGCTGCCGTCCATTCAGAGCGGTGTTGTCCTTGCGATCGATTCTGAATCGATATTCCATAATGTCAACAGTCTTACTCCGTTCATATTACTGCTTGTGCTCAGTGCAATTGCGGCAATGGCGCTTGTCCTGTACTACGGAACAAGAAGCGTCATCAGACCGTTGCAATCACTCGCCGAAATCACACGCAAATTTGCCAGCGGAGATTGGAGTCAACGCGCGGAAGTTGCGAGCACAAATGAGATCGGTCAACTATCTGATGCTTTCAATCACCTCGCAAATCAGATCGAAGACAATTACAAATCGCTTGAGAACAAAGTTGAAGAACGAACACTTCAAATCCGGACTGCTGCAGAAGTCGCACAGAGCATTACTTCGATCCCAAATCTGGATGAAATGCTTAATAAAACAGTCGAATTGCTTATTCAGCAATTTAATTTTTACCAAGCCAGCATTTTTATGCTCGACCGAAGCGGCAGGCGCGTCGATTTCAAAACCGGATATGGCTCCGCGACACAGGGATTGACCGAACGAAAATACAGCCTCCAGGTTGGATCCGCCTCCATCATCGGGTGGGTTGCAGCGAACAACCAAACCCGGATCGCATCTGACGTCGGCGAAGATGAACTTCACCTCAAGAACGAACTACTCTCCGAAACGCGCTCAGAGGCGTGTGTTCCAATATCACTTGGCAATCAGGTATTAGGTGTATTGGACGTTCAAAGTACGCACCCGGGAGCGTTCAGCCCCGATACGATTCTCATGCTTCAAACGCTCGCCAGCCAGATCGCAGCCGCCATCCAAACTGCAGGGTTGATCGAATCCAGTCAGGTCAACTTCCAGGAATTGGACCGGTTGTACCGGTCAAGCCGTTTGATCGCAGAAGCAAAAGACGAAGCAGAAATATTGAGAGTCGGCGGAAAGATATTAAAGAACGCCCCCTACCCCGTTATTCTCTTCCACTTACAAAATAATCTCCTAAAAGTAATTGCCACGTCAGAGATCATTCAAAATGAAAAATCGTTGAACCGCCTGAATGACGGGCTCGAGATTAACGAACAAGAGCTGAAAAGCTACCTTTCCAATGGCTCGGTTTCTGCCTCCAGCACAAGCGTCGACATGCCCAAGCCTTTCAAGGATGTCCTCCGATTGCTTGACCTGCTGAACGCCGTTTTTCTGCCAGTTAATGGACAGGATACACTTGAAGCTGTCGTTCTTATAGGGTCGAAACATCAAAGTCCATCTGGAGCCGCGTTACAGCCATACGAAAACCTTACGGACCTCATGTCTGTCACCATGCAGCGTGCAAATGCCATTAAACAGACGGAGAGACATTTGCAGGAAGTCGAATCGCTTGTCTCGATCAACGAGCTGACATCATCTATTTCAGATATTCAGGGCTTTTTTCACGACTTGCTTTCAAAAATCCAACAGATCATCGGCGATTTCAACTTGATCGTTGCGATCTACGATGAACCCAACAATTCCATTCACATTCCTTTCAGCTACGAGAACGGCAAGGTCATATCCATTCCGCCATTTCCGATCGGCGAAGGTCTCACCTCC
>JAGQUY010000179.1 GCA_020438245.1 Bacteroidota bacterium | reverse complement strand
AAAAGCAAATGGTTTGTCGAACCGGAAGGCAATTCCATTCGATTCCGCTTTCGGGAACCGAACCGCCGTCCGAAATCTTCGACAAGAGCAATCCCGCTTTGCGGAAAATAGGCGCGGATGTTACATAGAGGAAGTGTGGTTTACGCCGCTTCCCGCTCGTACCAGGCAACGATACCGCCGAGCCGCTCCTCCCGTTTGATCGGGCCTGCGGATGTGCGCCGGAAATCGGCGGAGATGACGTTGTTGCCGGTACCCTGATGGGGCCGCTGGGTGTGGTAGTAATCGAGCCAGACGCGGTTGATGTGGGCCAGCTGGTCAAGACCGAAGCAGACGAAGTGGTTCAGGCACTGGTGTTTGCAGGTGCCGATGAAGGATTCACAGAAGGCGTTGGCCTGCGGCGCTTTCGGCGGGATGCGGATGCAGCGCCCCCCGGCCCGGTTCCAGAAGGCATCGAACTGCTTGGTGAACTTGGTGTCACGGTCGTGGATCAGGTATTTGGCCTCGATGCCGTGGTCGTCGAGCCACATGGTCACGTTCCTCGCCTGCTGCATCACCCAAGCCTCGTCGGGATGAAAGGTCGGCTGGCTCATGTAAACCCGGCGGCTGCCGAGATGCAGGAAGACCAGCACATAGCCATCGAGCTTGCCACGCAGGGTAAAGACAGGCTTGGTGAAGAAATCACAGGCCACCAGCGATTCCAGGTGGGCGCTGACGAATTTCGACCAGGGAAGGGCTGGTCTGCTCTTGGTCTTCTCGGGAGGCGGCGGGCAATCAGAGCGCTTCAGGATATCGCGGATTGTTGTGAGCCCGACGGAAATGTCGAGTTTCTTGAGCTCGCCGAAGATGCGCTTGTAGCCCCAGGAGAGATTCTCGGTGGCCATGCGCAGGATCAGCGCGACGATGTCCTCGGCGGTGCCGGGGCGGCCTGCCGGTTTCGGATTGCGAGCCTTGGCCCTCGGACTCAGCCAGCGGCGGTAGATCTGCGGCTTGACCACCAGCATGACGTCGGCGACGTCGTGGTTGATCTCATTTCCCAGCAGCAAAAGCTCGGCCCGCTCCTCCGGGGTGGGGACAATGCGCTGGTCGTCGATCCGGTCGCGCAGCATTTTGATCTGGAACATCAGCAGCTGCATTCGGACGTCGTATTTCGGTAGAAACCGGTGCGCCAGAAAGGTGAAAAGAACGAACAAAAGATTGAATTTCATGTCCGACCCACGATACTGCACAGGATGCATATAGTGTTGATTTCAATAGTGTTTAAACGGTGCATATGTTTCCGCACCCCTAGGAAAGACCCGGTTTCGGCCTTCCGATGAACCAGGTCGAAATTAAGCCGACAATCCATGCCACGGATCGGGTGAAAATACAACGAAACGATGTCGGTGGGAGGCAATATGACGGGGAAGTTGGAAGAAGATTTCCGGTGTCCGGCTGAACTGCAAACCCGTTACCCTCGTCCGGAGCAGGGAAATAGGGGGAGAAAAACGCTTCCTTTAACATGAATCGCCGCCGGATGTCGGCGAACATTATTTCTGCTGTTACATCAATAACTTACTGGGCAAGTCGAGGGAGGAGGCTGGTTTGCGCCAAGTCGCCGCACCCTCCAGGCTTTACCGGGAGGGTTACGCCTATGCCAAGACGGGTATTGGCCTGATTGAACTGCTGGATGAAAAACCGGAACAAACGCATCTGTTCGATGCGCAACAGTCCGAAAGCTCACGGCAACTGATGGCCGTGATGGATAAAATCAATCGGTACGGCAGCGGGGAGGTATTTCTGGCCAGCCACGGCATACAGCAGCGCTGGGCGATGCAACGCCAGTTCCGCTCACCGAGTTACACCACGCGCTGGGGTGATATACCCGGCATCAAGATGCGGTAAATGCTGGCGCTGGCGTTGTTGCGAGTTTCATCATGCAGATTTTTTCAATTGATTGTCTTTTTGGATGCTTCCGGGGTGATCAGCGTTTTGAATAAACCGGGCATGCTTTTTTCCACATCACCTTTATTGCTCAAATGGTTTATGGCCTCCCTCAATTGTAATAGCGCTGTTTCTCTTTCGACTTCCTTGAAATTAATGGCGAGATTGAAGCCTTTCATTTCCCTGACAAACTCCATGGACGCTGATTGCAATGCTTCATAGGTATCGACAACCTGATACGCCCTGATGGCATAGTGGATGCCTTTCACAAAAATATCATCCTGTGGTTCGCAATAAATTTCATCCTTGATCAAGGCATAGGTTTCGTGCGAAATCAGGATTTGATCCATGAGCGCTCTGGATTCAAGCCTGCTGGCCAGGTTCACCTGACCACCTACAATCGTATAATCCATTCTGTTTTCACAACCGAAATTACCCACCGTACAAAAGCCGGTATTAACACCGCAACGAATATGAAGAGGAGAAGCGATGCCTTCATTTCTCCATTTCATTCTCAAATCTATCATTTTTTCCCGCATTTCTATTGCCATTCTAACGCAGGCAATTGCATCGGCTTTTTCACCATTGGTTTGAGGGTCACCAAAAAAAACCATAACGGCATCACCGATAAACTTGTCAATCGTTCCTCCGTATCTCAAGGCGATTTGAGCCATTTCATCGAGATAATTATTTAACAAATTACTGAGAACTTCGGATTCCAGTGTATCGGTGATTTCTGTAAAACCTTTTATATCGGAGAAAAAGATCGTCAGTTTTTTTCTTCTTG
>JAGQUY010000178.1 GCA_020438245.1 Bacteroidota bacterium | reverse complement strand
TCCCACCCGCGTGTCGGCAAGCACCGGTATCTTTCCTACCGCCGTGACGTGGTTGGTCGCTCGTCCTCGTATGACATCGACCGTCGAGGCTTCGCCGGGTGTTGCGACTGTCATGGTCTGATTATCAACCTGCAGGTATTGTGTTGGAGGATCCAGCAGTATGCGAGCCTTTTCTCCGACGTGCGTTGGCGTAATATACCAATTAACGCAATTGTCATTTAAGGACAAACCGCTCACCTGTGCCGAATACCAGTAGGATTCCTCATTCCATTCCCAGTGGCGACCAAGCGCATCATCGCCGAAAAAGTTATCATCTCCAATAATGCGACCTTTGATTCGCTTGATATGGCGGGCTAGCAGGCTGTCTGCCCAATCCTCCAAAATCCGCGTCACGTTATTATCCTGAAATCGTCCGGAAATCGTCGGGTCACCCATACCACGGATGATCAAGTCCCCTGCAAAGGTTGTATCATCTTCATATGAACCGCGAAGATAGACGGAAGTGGTATATTTGAAATCAGGTCCCAGCTTATCCAGCGCAAAGATGGATGAAAACAATTTCATGTTGGATGCAGGTATCATATTTTTTTGGGCGTTATGGGCATAGACGACGTCGCCGTTATTAATCGATTGAATCAGGATGCCCCACTCCGCATTACCCACGAAGTACTGATCAATCTGTTTATCGATCTCCAAACGCAGGGCCTTGTACTTGTCCTGTTTGGATTGGGCATAAAGGTCCCCGATGGAACACAAAATCAGTATCAACAAAGCGACCCGTCGCATTTACTTTTTCAAAATCCTTGCAACCACGATAGAACCCAAGCGATAGTAGAAAACATACGTTCCGTCAGGAACCTTCGCGTCGTTGGCATCGGTGCCGTTCCATTCCAGCGCAAATTGCTGACCTTCCGGTAAATCCGCATCGAATTCAAAATACGTGCGCGTGGCATTGCCACTGGGATCATAGATGATCATGCTGGCGTTTTTATAGGCAGCAAGCATGCCCATGTTGACGGTATTTGGCTTTTCAAAGTCTGCATCGTACAAGACCGCCATCTTCATGTCGGACGTGTTTTTGTTGACCGGAGACCCCGGGCTCTCGTTCAGATAAATCAGAATCTGCAGATTTGCCGGATCCATGACTCCAATGTCATCTTTGCCGTCTTTATTGAAGTCCCCTACCACAAAATCATTGGTACCTTGCTCAACCGGGATAACCTCCTGCTCCGTCAACAGGAGTCCATTGGCACTGGAGAGCTGCGCAATGACAGATTTCCCTCCTGCGCCGAGTCGAACCGCATCAGGAAAATCATCCTCGTTAATATACCCGAGTCTGGCAAAATAGGGAGTCGTGGACATGTCCAGTTTGATGATGCCTGCAGTCATTTTTGACGAAAGGTCATTGGGCGCAACCAAGTCAACGGAAGCGTTGTCAGCGAAACGAACCAGGACATGGG
Organism: Bacteroidota bacterium; assembly: GCA_020438245.1. Classification (GTDB taxonomy): domain Bacteria; phylum CLD3; class CLD3; order SB21; family SB21; genus JAGQUY01. Next base: position 6,826 of record JAGQUY010000178.1, on the reverse strand, counting down.
ATATACCGCTTCCGGAAAAATCTCCGGCCCTGATGGCTACGGGTGTTGATTCCAAAGATATACTACCTGTGTACTTATAGTTGGATCCCTTGAAAAAATGCAACTCGTTTCCAACTACAACGACAAGGTCGAGTCGGCCGTCTTTGTTAAAATCACCCGAGCTCACAAATCGCGGTTCGCCTTTGACCTTGATGGGGTCTTTGGTCTTGAACCCGCCGGATTTTTGATTCATGAAGATGTTCAGCGTCTGAGCGTCTTTGTTGGCGGTGACCAGATCCAGTAGTCCGTCATTGTCCAGGTCAACCGCATGTACATCCACGGCGTATTTGTCGGTCAATAGATCAATCTTGTTCTTAAAGCCACCGTCTCCTCGACCATATAGGATGGATAGCTGCCCGCTTCCGTCCAAATCATTCTGGCCGGTTACTGCAACATCAAAAGCTCCATCGTTGTTAAAATCACCCACGGCCACAGAGAGAGGAACCATATAAATGGACGACGGAATGCCCGTCGTAAATATCTTTTGAGCGGTCAGTGTTCCGCAAAAAAGAAACACAATCATCGCCAAAATTATTCTCAATCGGATTACCATTTGGATCTACTTTGTTGGCACGAGAATTCGGTAATGGTCTTCGCGCTGTGTGAGCCTGACCGAATCAAAATACTCCAGAAGAGAAAGGGCGAACTTACGGCTAATATTAAGTTTTTCCTTAAATTGGCCGACTTCAATATGACCATTCCGTCCAATAAAATCAATAACCAAACGGCGAGCTTGTGTGATTGCGGTATGATGAAAGTGAAGTCTTGAGTCTGTTTTGATAAGAATACCCTGATCCGTCAACGTGCGAATCAATCTCAACGTCTGCTGTCGCGGGAGGGAGAGGGAATCGGCTACCTCGTCAATGAGCGGAGGAGTGTAGAGCTGCTTGGCAAATACCTGTTCAACCGCTACTGCCAGAGGACGATCTTCGGGCGAGAGTTGGATTTCGTGCGATCCGAGCGCGAGGTAGTCCTCGTGATCCTGAACGGGGAATCGCTCAAGGAGTTGTCGCAAGAAGGAATTCCAAACCGAGTTATCGGAGATTTGGAGGCTGTGTCGTAAGTCCGTTTTCCGCATTCCTTTGCGATCGGCATATTCGGTATGAAATAGAGCAAGCTTGTCGACAGCATTTTCCAAGAGCGCATTCCACCGTTCGGCGTCTACGACAAGGTCCGGGCCGGCCTCAACGAACCCGGGGTTTCGTCCGATCAGGGATCGAACGGTCTCCGAAGGTGCACCAAATATCGATGCCATGTGGGAAATAGAAGCCCGGCCTGTGAAGACGATATAGGCCGCCAGTTTCTCGGTTAAATCCCCCTGTTCAAGGTGTTCGAAGAATTCCGAAAAACGGGCGTTTTGACCCGCGGTAGCGGGCAAATCGCTCAATAGCCGACCACCGCCAAGGGTCGAGGCGGAATTCGATTCACGAAGCACGAACCGGTCTCCGTGCAGATAACAAACGGGCTCCTCAAACGTGATCGAAACATACCCGGATGAACCCGGTGAAACTTCAGTGTTACCCAACGGCCTGATCCGCACGAAGATTTCTTGCGTCCCGATCAAAACGCGGTACGATGAATAGCCCTTAATGGCACTGCGCGCGGAGGATAGAAGAAATAGTTTAGCCGTGTAAACAGTGTGAAGTTTCAGCCAAGCCGGATCGGCGACAACGTGACCCCGGCGCACATCCCGTTTGTCGATGCCTGCAACGTTGATGGCGGCCCGATCTCCTGCTTCAAGCCGTTCGGCAGTGTGGATGTGTTGTTGCAAACCGCGCACCCTAAGTTTTTGTCCCGATGGGAGAAGTTCGATGGCCTGATGTACATTGACGGTGCCAGACAGAACCGTTCCGGTAATGACCGTTCCGTGACCTTTAATGGAAAATGACCGATCGACAAACATTCGAAACGGTCCGGGAGGGCGCTTGATTTTGGTCGCCGGCAGATTTTGCAGAAAGTCCCGCAGCTCATCGATACCGTCTCCGCGGATGGATGAAACTTCAAACAGTCTCTCCCGTTCCAAAGGGGAATTGACAAGTGCCTTCCGAATAGATGCCGCCACGGTCTGTCTTCTGTATTCGTCCACCAAATCGCATTTTGTCATCGCAACGCAGCCGGCCCGGATGTCCAACAACCGAATAATCTCAAGGTGCTCCACCGTCTGCGGCATGATGCCGTCATCTGCCGCAATCACAAACAGCACAAAGTCGATGGAGTGGACGCCGGCCACCATGTTGCGTATGAATCGTTCGTGACCCGGGACGTCGATGATCGTTATCTCGGGCTTCCAGTAAGCGAAACCGATGTCGATGGTAATGCCGCGCTCTTTTTCTTCTTTGAGCCGACTGGAATCAATGCCGGTCAGTGCTTTGACCAGAGCAGTTTTTCCGTGATCGATATGGCCGGCGGTGCCAATGATGAAATGGGGCATGAGCAAATTTGCGGGCAGTTCGAGAGAATATCAATGGGGAATTGGGAACGAGATCGTGTCGCCTGCCGGCAAAGGCCGAAATCCTTTGATTCTGGCGTGACTTTTTTTTATCATGGTCATCAATCAAGGAGTACTGTCTCATGGCGATTGTAGCGCCGTCGATCCTTTCTGCCAACTTTGCGGACCTTGAAAAAGATATCCGACGGTCAGAAGAAGCAGGCGCGGACTGGATTCATGTCGATGTGATGGATGGTCACTTTGTGCCGAACATAACCATTGGCCCTGTGGTCGTGGAGCATGTGCGTAAAATCACGAAACTGCCACTTGACGTGCACCTGATGATCGAGTCGCCGGCTCGGTATGTGCACGATTTTCGAAATGCCGGCGCGGATATCATCTCCGTTCATCAGGAAGCCTGTCCGCATCTGAACCGTTCGCTGAGTCTTATCCGATCAACCGGCGCCAAAGCCGGCGTGGTTTTGAACCCGGCGACACCTCCTGAGGCCCTCAAGTATGTTCTTGACGATGTGGATTTGATCTTGGTTATGTCGGTGAACCCGGGTTTTGGCGGACAGCAGTTCATTGCATCGAGTATCGACAAAATTCGCGCCATCTCGGAGATGATCGGTTCGAGAAAAATTTTTATCGAAGTGGATGGCGGCGTGAATGCGGAAACCGGAAAAAGAGTTGTCGATGCGGGAGCGAATGTCCTTGTGGCCGGTTCGTTCGTGTTTGGATCAAAAGATATCAACAAGGCAATTCAGAGTCTGAAATCAATTAATCCACATCGTGTGGTTGCATGAGGGTCAAACCAAGCCATCTTTCGACGAGCTCAGGATGGGCTTAGGTACTTGCGACAGGAATTGGGTTCACGGTGGGCCTGTCGAACCATGACAGTTGAATAATAGTTTTTTGATAAACGATCCAAAAGAAAGTTGAAATGCTGACGCTTCCAGAATTTGATTTCATCGCACCGCAAACCGTCCCAGAAGCGGTCGAGCTTCTTGCGAAGCATGGAGATCGTGCCAAAATTCTGGCGGGTGGAACGGACCTGATACCCAGTATGAAAAACCGGTTGTTCGAGCCCGACGTGTTGATCAGCCTGGGCAAGATCCCGGATTTGAATCGAATCAAAGAGGATGATTCCGGTATTACGCTAGGAGCCATGGTCCCGATTTCGGAAGTTGCGCATCACCCGATCGTTGTGGGGCAAGTCGCCGTTTTAGCGGAGGCCGCGCAAAAGATTGCGACCCCTCTGCTTCAAAATAAAGGCACGATCGGAGGCAATATATTGCTCGACACGCGATGCTTTTATTACAATCAGTCCTATTTTTGGCGAAAAGCGATCAATAATTGCATGAAGAAGGATGGAGATATTTGCCGCGTAGCTCCGAGCGGCCATCGTTGCTATGCCATTTCGTCGTGCGATACAGTCCCTGTCTTGGTTGCGTTGAACGCGACCATCAAACTCGTGAGTGAAAAAAAAGAACGCGTCATCGACCTGAAGGATTTTTATGTGAACGACGGCATGGCTTTCAACAAATTGCAGCCGGGTGAACTGTTGACGGAAGTTTTCGTGCCGCGCCCTCCCAAGGGATTTCGAGGTGGGTATATGAAACTTCGTCGACGTCAGGCCATCGACTATCCGATGCTTGGCGTTATGATCGGCCTGACTTTGGATGACCAAGAAGTTTGTAAAGATGCCCGTATTGTTCTCGGTGCGATTTTTTCCAGCCCATTTGAGGTGGAAGCAGCCGGGGAGGCGTTAATCGGCAAGAAAATTACAGAGAAGGATATTGAAAAGGCTGCAGAATTGGCATATGAGGCGGCCAAGCCGTTGGATTTGACCAACTTTCGGCCGGCATATAGAAAACGGATGGTAAGAGTCTTTACGCGAAGACTGCTTCAGAAGCTGACCAATCCATCTTCCTATGCGGAGGAGTTTGCGGCCTGATCGGCAACCTTGTGCGTAATCGACGTTTTAGTCAGTACTTCACTGTTGGCAGGCCGGACTTGGGAAAAATTCCCGCACATCAAGTGGTCAAAATACGTTTTCGATTTACTCTCGAAGCGTCACTGCTGGGTGTCTTGATTTTTTGTGTTCTGGTCGTCAGAACCATGCCGGCCATCGAGCCGTCGAGGGAGGCGCCGTTTATCCCGCAAATTACCATCGAAGTTATGGACATTCCGCAAACCCGCCAAGAGCTCTCGGTAAAAGGACAGCCGGTTAAACCGGTGATACCGATTGCATCGGATCGGGCCGAAGAAATTCTCGTTGATGACAAGGACGTGATCTTCAGTACCGAAGATGGCTTGTTGGAAATCCCGGCCCCGCCGGCACCGCCGGGCGGAAAAGGAAAAGATGAATATTTTCCGCCGAAACTTATGATATCCAAATTCCCCGAATACCCGGAGGCCTTGCGAAAGCAGGGAATTTCCGGCGTCGTTGTTTTGCAGGTGAAGGTGGACGTCAATGGAAATGTGGTGGATCACAAGGTGAAGTCAAATACGACCGGCAATTCCACACTGGAAAAACTTGCCATCGAAACGGTGTATAAATGCAAATACAATCCGGCCTCCGACGGAAAGAAAAAACTGGAGGCCTGGACAGACCATAAATTTGAGTTCAGCGACAAAGCAAAATAAGAGGTTCCATGGGACGTATATTTGAAAAAAGAAAATACAAGATGTTCGCGCGATTTGACAAAATGGCCAAAGCGTTCACGCGCTACGGCAAAGAAATCGCCATCGCCGTAAAACAAAACGGACCCAATCCGGACACCAATCCAAGGTTGCGGACCGCGATTCAGAACGCCAAAGGCGTTAATATGCCCAAGGACCGAATCGACGCCGCCATTAAAAGAGCTTCGTCCAAAGACGATAAAGATTTACAGGAAGTTCTTTATGAAGGGTACGGTCCTTATGGGATCGGAATTCTGGTCGAATGTGCGACCGACAATCCTACACGAACCGTCGCCAATGTGAGGATGCATTTTACCAAGTACAACGGCAGTCTTGGCAATACCGGATCGGTTGCCTTCTTGTTTGAACGTAAAGGTGTATTCAAGATTGCCGCCGAGGGAGTGGATAGGGAGGAGTTGGAATTGGAGTTGATCGATTACGGAGCCGAAGATTTTGCCGTAGACGAGGCCGACATCTATGTTTATACAAGTTTCGCAGATTTTGCAAAGATGCAGAAAACACTCGAGGAAAAACAGCTGACCGTGATCAGTGCAGAGCTCCAATATCTGCCCACCACACAAAATGCGGTTGACGAGTCGCAGGAAGAGGAGATCATGAAACTGGTGGCTGCCCTCGAGGAGGATGACGATGTTCAAAATGTTTATCACAATATGAAGTGAGTGTGCGGCTCAGTTCGTCGATAATAAGAATGGAGTCTGCAACTATTTCGTAGCCGGAAGAACGGATCATGAAAGTACTGGTTATTGGGAGCGGCGGTCGGGAACACGCACTTATCTGGAAAATTGCCCGATCAAAGCTCGTTTCAAAACTGTATTGTGCCAACGGCAATGGCGGGATAGGAAATCTCGCGGAATGTGTGCCGATCAAGCCGGATGATATTGAAGGACTGCGCAACTTTGCACTGGAACAGTCCATTGATCTGACCGTCGTCGGGCCGGAACAACCATTGACGATGGGCATTGTTGATGAGTTCGAAAGCAAGGGTCTGAAGATTTTCGGTCCTTCGGCCATGGCGGCAGAAATCGAAGGCAGCAAGGTTTTTTCCAAATACCTCATGCAGAAATACGACATTCCAACGGCAGACTTCAAAGTCTTTACCGAAGTTCACGATGCCAAAGAGTACCTGCGGGAAAAAAACAAGCCGTGCGTGGTCAAAGCAGACGGGTTGGCGGCCGGTAAAGGGGCTGTGGTTTGCCGGAAGTTGGCAGAAGCGTTGGACGCCGTCGAATTTATGATGTCCGACCATGCATTCGGCTCTGCCGGCGACCGGGTTGTGATCGAAGAGTTTATGGAGGGCGAGGAGGCATCGGTTTTTGTGATTACCGACGGCACCGATTTCCTCGTGCTTCCGGTTGCTCAGGATCATAAGCGTGCACTGGACGGCGATCGCGGTAAGAATACAGGCGGAATGGGTGCGTATGCGCCGGCGCCGGTCATGACTCCGGACCTGCTCCAAGCAGCCATCGCGAGTATCGTGAAACCGACTATCGCTGCTATGGCCAAGGAAGGACGGTCGTACAAGGGTGTGCTTTATTGCGGGCTGATGGTTACGTCCGATGGACCCAAGGTGGTTGAGTATAATTGCCGGTTCGGCGATCCTGAATGTCAGGTGGTGATGCCGTTGATTGAGAGCGACGTGGTGGAAATGTTCAT